>CBKWFZ010000007.1:0-18292 GCA_966673785.1 uncultured bacterium | reverse complement strand
ATATTATCGGCGTGGTGGCGGTGTCAGGCAGCACGATCCTTGGCTGCGACATGTTCGCGAATCACCACATCTTTGCCAAATATCTGCCCAACCTGTTGAGTTCTTATGCAACGGAGGCGATCACATCCGGTGACGTTCCTTCCGTAAAATATCAGACAGTCCGCCAATACGTGGATTCCATTATCGCCGATGAAACCAAACAGGAAGATCATGTTGAAAAAAAGGGTACGTTACTTAAAGACGGCAATAGTAAGATTCACATTTCGACTTTTTGATATTAGCGCGATGCCGACATTAACGCCGTAGCATGTCCTTTTCCAGGCAAGAAAAGGTAGCAACTAACTGTATCTTTCGCTGTCGCGCCCGTTATATAGAAAAGCAGGTGTTATGAAACTTTGGATATTACTACTTTTCCTGGCCGTCCTTCTTGGTTGCTCCGACGAACCAGTCAGGATCAAGACCGTGGAATCAGTTCATCTTGCAGGAATTATTTACAAGTCAAATATGGATGGCGACAACGTAGCCAGCTATTGGAAAGACGGCGTATACACCAGCCTGACGGGTGGCGATATCCAGTCTACGGTCAGCTCATTGTGGTTGGATGGATCGTCCGTCGTGATGGGCGGCAGAAAATACAACGTTAACGAACCATCCATCTCAGTCACGTGGCGGAATGGCACGGAGGCCGTTATCGACAAAGCTTTTTCGGCACCCATAGTGGCATCGCGTAACGGCAACCTCGTCGGTGTGTGGCTCGAAGCTGAAGGATGGGTCTTCCATCGAAACGGCGTAACCGAACCGATCCTCGACACTGCCTACAGTTATGGGCCATTGGCAATGACGTTCCGGGATGACGACATGTATATATCTGGTTATGGATCGGGAACACCGCACCCCCCGACCTACTCGCCGCCGCAGCACGCGCAATACTGGAAAAATGGAAAATTGATTTTCAGGGAACCGGAAGCCTCCAACGGATTGTCAATTTTCGCGTACGGGGACGACATTTATATGGCTGGTATCCTATATCCCGCAGGTGGAACGACAAGCATCGCATGTTACTGGAAGAATGGGAATCGGGTCGATCTGACTGACGGGAACGGTGTGGCAGTAGCAAGATCGATCTTCGTTACCGACGAACATGTCTACCTCGCGGGCATGATCGATGACAAAGCTGTTTACTGGAAGGACGGCGTAGTTACCTTCCTGACCGATGAAGACCCGCAGTCCATGGCCAATTCAATATTTGTGCGCGAGCCGGATGTTCATGTCGCCGGTCACCAGCACGGATATCCTGCCTATTGGAAGAACGGTATCAGGCAGGAGATCGAGAACCAGGACAAAAGAGGCAAGGTCCTTTTTGTCGCGGTTGGTTCGAATTGATCCGCCGTCAAAGTTTCCACGGGATGGGTCCCCAAATTGCCCCTTAGCATCTAAAAACCATATTTTTTTCCGTACTAAAATTTTGTGCCAGATCATTAATCAAAAAAATTCCGGACTTTAGCCGTTTAACCTTAAACCACTCGTTCCGGGATTCTCACTCATGATCCTAATTGTCGACGACAACCAGGAGAATATTTTTAGTCTCAAGTCCCTTCTTGAACTTAACAAGTTCGAGGTAGACACCGCTGCTTCCGGTGCCGAGGCGCTTCGCAAGATCCTGCGGCGTGCGTATGCGTTGATCATCCTCGATGTCCAGATGCCCGACATGGATGGCTTTGAAGTCGCCGAGGCGGTGACGGGTTACAGTAAATCCAAAGACATTCCAATCATATTCCTCTCCGCCGTTAATACCCATAAACGGTTTGTGGCCAAGGGCTATACGTCGGGCGGAATCGATTACGTCACCAAACCTTTCGATCCCGACATTCTTTTACTTAAAGTCAAGACTTTCTATCGCCTCTCCGAACAAACACGGCAGCTCAATGCCATGGAAAAAAATCTCCGTGAAGAAATTGAGCTGAGGAAGAAGGCGGAATCGGTTCTTGAGTTCAAGGTGCAGGAACGGACGCGCGAACTGGTCAGATCGAATCAGCGGCTGGAGGAGAGCAATAAAGACCTGCAACAATTTGCTTATATCGCGTCCCATGATCTCCAGGAACCGCTACGGAAGATCCAGACCTTCAGCAATCTGATCCTCGACAAACACGTCGACGAAAAGGATAAGGTCGTTACGTATATAAACAAGATATCAACGTCAGCATCGCGACTGCGTAGCCTGGTCAATGACCTGCTTGACTATTCCAAGATCTATTCGGAAGAAATATTCGAAAAGGTCGACCTGAACAAGCTTATTGTCGACGTGCTCTCCGACCTGGAGTTGCAGGTGAAAGCCCAGGAGTGCACTGTCGAGATCGCCCCGCTTCCAATTATCGACGGTGTGCCTTCCCAACTCCGTCAGGTCTTTCAGAACCTGATCAGCAACTCATTGAAATTTGCACGCAAAGATGTGGGTTGCCGCATCCGCGTCACCGGCGAACGGGTAGCGTCGAAGCAGATAAACGCCCCTGCCTCAGCCGACGGGACCTACTGTCGCATCGCCATTCATGACAACGGGATCGGTTTCAAGGAAGAGTTCAGTCAACGGATATTTGAAATATTTCAACGTCTCAACGGAAGAAGTGAGTTTGAGGGGACCGGTATCGGACTGGCTATTGTAAAGAAAGTTATCGAACGCCATGACGGATTGATCTATGCGAGCTCCCGGGAAAACGAAGGCGCGACCTTTACAATAATCCTTCCCCTGAATCACGCTGTTCCGGAATAATAAACGACATCATTGTCATCCATGAAAAGCAATTTTAAAAGAAATCTTCTGATCGGCTTCGGGGCTTCGCTGGCGATTCTTGTGATCTCCTCGATTGCATCGTTCGTCAGCATCACCAATCTCCTGAAAAGCTCAGACCTCGTAACACATACACAGGAGGTGATCAATGAACTGGATAAACTGAATGCCGCCGTACTCGATGCCGAAACGGGTCAGCGCGGTTATCTGCTCGCGGGCGACGACAACTTCCTTGAGCCATATCACACGTCACGCGACCGCGCATTCCGGGCATTTGAAAGGATCAAAACCAAAACGATCGATAATCCCGCGCAGCAAAAGAACCTGGCTGACCTGGACGACCTCATCAATCAGCGCTTCGAATACCTGGAACGTAACCTGAATGCGTTTGCTATCGGCGAAGAAATTACCCCCGAAAGCCTCAGGATTGGCCGTGAACTGATGGAAAGGATCCGTGACGTCGTGAATGCGATGAAGGAATCGGAGCTCGAATTGCTGGCAACGCGCACCGCCGCAATGAACCGGTTCGCATCGTTAACACCGCCGCTTATTATTTCCGGTGCCATGATCGCGCTATTCCTCACCGTTCTTTTCTACGCCCGCGTAAACAGCGACTATAACGAACGCACCAAACTGCAGCATGCGCTGGAGTCGAAGGACGCAGAGACCTCGACGCGGATCAACATCATCCGTGGAATTGCCGACCAGATTTCGCAGGGCAAATACGAAGTCCGCGTCGACGATCGCCAGAGCGACGCGCTCGGGAGTGTAGCCGGAGCCTTAAATAAAATGGCGACATCGCTGGAGTACTCTTTCGGCCTCCTGTCGGACAAGGAATGGTTACAAACCGGCCTGTCAAAACTCAATGATCTGATGATCGGCGAAAAGGATATCGAAGAACTTTCACGCGACGTAATTGCATTTGTGGCGACGTATACATCCAGCAACGCCGGCGCGCTCTATCTGCTCGAAGACGACGCACTGACATTCTCCGGCGGTTTTGCATACGCACCCCCGCCTTCACGCCGGCGTATCCTGCTCAACGAAGGTCTGCTCGGACAATCGCTCGCCGACGCCAAAACGATTGAGGCACACGATATTCCTGAAGACAGTGTGCACATCAGCTTCGCCACCGGGGAGGCCAGGCCGAAACATATCATCGCGATACCAATACTTGACGGAAGGACGCGAAAGGGCGCCATGGAGCTTGCCACGCTGGGCACCTTTTCGGCGCGCGACATAGAATTTCTTACTACATGCGCAGCCAACATAGGAATTGCGATCAACACCGCGCAGAACCGGCGAAAACTGCAGGAACTGCTGGAAGAAACGCAGGCACAGGCCGAAGAACTCAAGACACAACACGGTGAACTTGAAAACCTGAACAGCGAGCTTGAGGTGCAGGCCGAAAAGCTGCAGGCCTCGGAAGAGGAACTGAAGGTTCAGCAGGAAGAACTGAAACAGGCAAACCAGGAACTCGAAGAACGCAGCCGGCTACTCGAGGAACGGAATCAGATGATCAGCGAACGAAATGTGGAGATCCAGAACAAAGCTGATCAGCTGGCGCAATCCACGAAGTACAAATCTGAGTTTCTTGCCAACATGTCGCATGAACTGCGGACGCCGCTGAACTCGATACTGCTGCTATCGCGCCTCATGGCGGAAAACACACAAAAGAATCTTACACCCGATCAGATCGAATACGCGCGCGTTATCCAGACTTCAGGGCACGGACTGCTTTCGCTCATCGACGAGATCCTTGATCTTTCGAAAATTGAATCCGGCAAGATGAAGCTCGAGTACCAGCGCGTTTCGCTGAAAGAGCTTGTCCAGGATATGCAGTCGCTGTTCAATCCCGTAGCATCGGAAAAGAACATCGAATTCAGGACGACCCTTGACGAATCATGTCCGACGACAATCGAGACAGACAAACTAAGAGTGGAGCAGATTGTACGAAATCTTTTGTCGAACGCGATCAAGTTTACACCTAAAGGACACGTCGAGCTGCATATCGCACCGGCCACCGACGATGCCAGCATGCTTTCCATTCAGGTCCGCGACACCGGTATTGGCATTCCTCACGACAAGCAATCGCTCATCTTCGAGGCATTTCAACAGGCCGATGGTTCGACACGCCGCAAATACGGCGGAACGGGTCTTGGTCTCTCGATCAGCCGTGAGCTCGTAAAATTACTCGGCGGAAGTATTTCCCTCCGTAGCGAAGTCGACAAGGGAAGCGAATTTTCGATCCGCATTCCGGTATCGCCGCGCGCCGTCGAGAAAGAACAACCGCGTGTGTCAGCACCGTCTGTCAAAACAAACGAGCCCGAAATTTCCTTACCTCCCCGCAACCGCAATGGCTCTGCCGACATGTTCGTCAGCTCCAATATTCCGGAGAGCATTCCCGACGACCGGAAAACTATCGGAGTCAACGACAAGTCGATTTTGATTGTTGAGGATGACATCAACTTCGCCAAATCACTGCTGGACTATACGCGAAAACGAGGCTACAAGGGGATCGTTTCCGTAAGAGGAGACGAAGCCGTCGACCTCGCTCGCGAATTCAGGCCGTTGGGCGTTTTGCTCGACATACAGCTTCCGGTGAAAAGCGGCTGGGAAGTGATGGAGGAACTTAAGAACGATCCGGCCACGCGTCATATTCCGGTTCATATCATGTCTTCACATCAGGTAAAGACGGAAAGCCTTCTGAAAGGGGCGGTGGATTTTATCAATAAACCGTTTGCCTTCGACCAGATGCAGGACATCTTCCGGAAGATCGAATATGTCCTCACGCATCATCCGAAGAAGGTGTTGATCGTCGAGGAGAATGCCAAACACGCGAAGGCGCTGGCCTATTTTCTTGAAACGTTCGAACTGAACCTCGAAATCAGCAAGGATGTCGGGGCTGCGATTGATTCATTACGCGATGACAAAGTTGACTGCGTGATCCTGGACATGGGGATCCCCGACCAGAAAGCGTACGATACGCTGGAGACGGTTAAAAAGACACCGGGACTCGAAAACCTGCCGATCATTATTTTCACCGGGAAGAGTCTTTCCCAGAACGAAGAACTTCGAATCAAGCAATACGCAGATTCGATCGTTGTAAAAACCGCGCACTCATACAAGCGTATAATTGACGAGGTATCCATCTTCCTTCACCTTATGGAAGAAAATTCTGATGAGCGTCCAAAAACTACCCGGTTTAACAAATTGGGAGCGCTGCAGGATGTGCTGAAAGGAAAGAAGGTTCTCGTTGCGGATGACGACATGCGAAACATTTTCTCATTGACAAAAGCGCTTGAGAAATATGAGATGCAGGTGGTCGCCGCCGTGGATGGCAAGGACGCGTTGCAAAAGCTTAGCGAGAATCCTGACGTCGATATCGTGCTCATGGACATGATGATGCCGGAAATGGATGGATACGAATCAACGGCGGCGATACGTGCGGATCCCAGATACAGGAACCTGCCGATCATCGCGGTTACTGCCAAAGCGATGGTTGGCGACCGCGCCAAGTGCATCAACGCCGGCGCATCCGATTATATCACGAAACCAGTGGACGTGGACCAGCTGTTTTCATTGTTACGGGTATGGCTTTACGAGAAAGTGTAACGGACTATGGAGAAAGAGAAAAACGGAAAGATTCTGATCATTGATGATGACAGTCGCAACATTTTCGCACTGCACGCTGTTTTAAAAGCCAAAGGATTCGATTGCGTGACGGCCACCAGCGCCGACGAGGGACTTAAACGTCTGGCTGAGGAGAACATAGCGATGATACTGCTTGACATGATGATGCCGGACATGGATGGATACGAGACAATTTCCGTGATCAGAAACGGTCCTTATTCAAAGGTTCCGGTCGTTTCCGTAACCGCGCAGGCGATGATGGGAGACCGCGAACGCTCACTGGAGGCCGGTGCTGACGATTATATCTCCAAACCGATTGATGTTGATCGTTTGCTCGAAATAATTTGTAAATACGTTTCCTGATGGCGGCGACTTCCGACTTCAGTTTATCCGATCAGGAAATCGAACTGGTACTCGACGATGTTCTTAACCTGTACGGCTACGATTTTACAAATTATTCGAGGGCCTCGCTGAAACGGCGCCTCACACGCCTGATGACAACGGACCGGTTTCTAAGTTTTGCTGAATTCAGGTACCGGCTGCGGCAGGACAAGGAGTATTTTAAGCGATTCGTGGAGGAGATCACGGTGAACGTCACGGAAATGTTCCGCGACGCTCATTTTTACCGGACACTTCGCGAAGAGGTGCTGCCGGTGCTTGCAACGGCACCACTTATCCGCATCTGGCATGCGGGGTGTTCAACCGGGGAAGAAGTTTATTCAATGGCAATACTGCTTAAAGAAGCAAATCTGTTGCACAAATCGCTTTTGTACGCGACGGACATCAATCCGTCTGTACTCGAAAATGTGCGGCGCGGAATGTTCCCCATGAATCAGATGAAACAATACTCGGAAAACTACATCATGTCCGGTGGCCGCGAGGACTTCTCCCGGTATTATACTGCACAGTACAACTCGGCGAAATTTGATGAGGCGTTGGGAGCCAAAGTCGTGCTTGCCACGCACAACCTGGTTTCGGATGGATCGTTTAACGAGTTTCAGCTCATCCTTTGCCGGAATGTGCTCATTTACTTCGACAAACCGCTGCAGGATCGCGTGTTGAATTTGTTTTACGACAGTCTACAAATGCTTGGTTTTCTGGGACTCGGGTCGAAGGAGTCGCTGCGTTTCACCGATGTCTTCGGAAAATTCAAGCCATTGAAAAACAAGGAAAAAATCTGGCGCAAGGTTTCATGACAAACGCTGACGGTCATAGGAAATTCGACCTGGTGGTTATGGGTGGATCCGCGGGCAGCCTGTCCGTTGTGCTGAAGCTGATCCGTCTGCTCCGGCCAGGCATGACCGTTCCGGTGATCCTCGTTTTTCACAGGAAACAATCCGAAGACAATGTGCTCCTTGATGTGATGAAGTCACGCACGCACTACCGTGTCCGCGAAATCGAGGACAAAGACGTGATCGAACCGGGTGTGATTTACCTTGCTCCCCCCGAATACCATGTGCTCATCGAAAAAAACAGGGTCATCACACTTGACGACTCCGAAAAGGTTAACTACAGCCGGCCAAGCATTGATGTGACGTTTGAAAGTGCCAGCGATGTGTTCGGTCCATCGTTGATGTGCATTCTGCTATCAGGAGCGAACGCCGATGGCGCCGAGGGATTGTATGTCGCTAAGAAGGCCGGCGCATTCACGGCAGTACAGGACCCCGACGACGCTGAAGTTGCCTATATGCCTGAGCAGGCCCTGCTTCGCACCACACCGGACCTGGTCTTCGGTGACGGAACCATTGAAAACCTGATGGACCTACTCGGGTAGCCCGGTGACCGTACCATTCCGTTGAATAGCCTGAATCACTCCGTTGGTGCGCCGTACTGCAAACAGATTACTCGCGTGTTTTCTTTTGAAATCGTAATGACATACAGGTTGTCATATTCGCTTTCCGGGAGATCTTCATAGTCCTGATTTCCGGTTAACATATTGATCAGATCAGGGACCGTGTTGGAGTGTCCGGCGATCAGAATGGTTTTTTCGGAAGCCGCCTTAAGCGTTGCCGCGAATTTATCCTGCGCTGAGGGATCATACGACAAGATCTTCAGTCCAAGACGATCCGCCACGGGAGCGACAGTATTTCGCGTGCGTTTGTAAGGCGTGGCGTAAACCTCGTCAATTGCGACTTTCCCAAGCATGCTATCGAGTACTTTGGCGCGCATCCTGCCCGCATCGGAAAGGTCCGGATCACGCGAGGAACGCTGTTCCTTTTCAGCGTGACGTACAATGAAAACAGTGACCTGCGCGACTGCATGCGTTGCGGAAAAAATAACAAGGACGAACAGGAACGACCATCTTTTTTTCATACTCGTCAAATAATTTAAAGGTGCGATAGATTGCAATATAGCAATTCAGGGCCGCGAATATATCCGCGAAGCGCGGTGGCCCCAGGCCGGAATTTTCACACGCTATTAACCCGGATTGAACGTGGATCGATTAGCTTCACAAGGCCCAAAGAAAAAAGTCGGCTGGCACGAAATTTTAAGGCTGAGAAACTACTTATCTTGCCTCAACCGCGAATCGGGATTGTGAAGCCCTTAAAAAACTTATAACGGTTATGTCCGGAGAAACCCTTCGCACAGAAACAAGCCTTACGCGAAATGAATCATTCGCCCCTGCCCGGGCCGAAGTAATCGTAGTGTACGCGGATGACTTCACCATCGAATACATCAACCCCTTTGCCCTTGGATACTGGACCGGAAAAACGGAACAAGACTTCATCAGCAAACCGCTTTCAGAAGCGATACCCGGTCTCGGCACTGCGGAACATCTAAAGACGTTACAAACGGTTTATCAAAGCGGTATTCCGTCAATCCGGAAAGAAGTCAAATTTACCCTCGATCGCAATGGTGACGGCTTGCCAGAAGACACCTGGTTTGATGCATACTACCTCCCTTTATTACCACTCGAAGATACGCGGGGGCGAATCGCCATGTTCCTGACGGAAGTAAGTCCCAAAAAGCCGGTATTGTCCGGACCAAACGGAGAAGAAAGCCAGGCTTCGCTTATCACCAACGCCCTGCCTGTATTGATTTCTTATGTTGACAAAGACCAGTGTTATCGCTTCAATAACATGGCGTATGAAAAGTGGTTTGGGCACAAGCGCGAAGATATTTATGGCAAACACCTGAGTAAGGTCCTGGGTGAAAACGCCTATAAGGGGTTGCGTCCACATGTCGAGAAAGCCCTCAACGGAACTCCGGTCCACTTTGAGATGCGCATCCCTTACAAAGATGGCGGCGAACGATACATCGCAGCCGATTATATCCCGCATGCATCACCCGATGGTGAAATCCAGGGATACTACGCGGTAATCAACGACATAACGGATAATAAAGCTTTTTCGGAACGTCTTGAACAACTGGTGGCCGAGCGCACAAATGAGTTGATGGAGAGCAATCTGCGGCTGATGAAATCGAATCAGGACCTTGAGCAGTTCACGTACATCGCAAGTCACGACCTGCAGGAACCTTTACGGAAGATCCGGACCTTTGCCAGCCTCCTTTCGGCCTCGGCTACGGATCCCGTACGACAGCGTTCACTCGCAGAGAAGATCGACCTCTCTGCGCAGCGCATGGCGCGCCTGATCAACGACCTTCTCGATTTCGGGAGGGTCAGATCAAGTGAACGTTTCATCGACGTAGATCTTGAAGAAGTAGTGAACGGTGCGATCTCCGACCTTGACCTGGTGATCCAACAAAAGAAAGCCGTAATTCATCGTGAAGCCCTGCCAACGATTTCAGCCATTCCTCATCAGATGAGTCAACTGTTTAATAATCTCCTCGGGAATGCACTTAAGTTTTCAGTTCCGGAACGCAGGCCGGAGATTACAATCCGATGCGCACCCCTGCATCCCGACGAGGCAATCAGCGCCGGCCTCCGCGAAGGGCGACGATATTACAGAATTTCAATTCGTGACAATGGAATAGGCTTCAAAGAGGAGTTCGCAAAGCAGATTTTTATGATCTTTCAACGCCTGCATTCGCACGAGACGTATGGCGGTTCCGGCATCGGACTTGCCTTGTGCAAAAAGATCGTGGAAGAAACCCATAATGGTCTGATATTCGCCAGTGGCAAAGAGAACAATGGATCCGAGTTCACCATCATCCTTCCTGAACAACAACATCGACATTGACCAATGAACCGCCCGGTTTGCCGGGAACATTTTTCAAAGTATTTTGTGTCTTGATCAGGACACCATGGAATCAAAACTCATCGGCGGATATCCCTTCGTACGCCATACGCCGGCAGCGTACGACGCAGCAACCTCACTTCAGCGCACCCGTTCATTTTATGAATTTATGGGCTCACGCAGAAGCGTTCGTGAGTTTTCGGACGAACCGGTTTCCCGTGAACTGATCGAAAACATTATTCTGACTGCTTCCTCGGCGCCCTCAGGAGCGCATAAACAACCCTGGAACTTCTGCGTCGTGCACAATGCCAGTATGAAGAAGATGATCCGCGAGGCTGCCGAAAAAGAAGAATATGCCAATTACCATGGACGAATGAGTGAACCGTGGATGGATGACCTCAAGCCTTTTCAGACAGACTGGCACAAAGCGTTTCTGGAGGTTGCGCCCTGTCTGATCATTGTTTTCAGGAAGATTTACGAAGTAACAACCGATGGACAAAAGAAGAACAACTACTATGTCGCAGAATCGACAGGGATTGCGTGTGGATTTCTGCTTGCGGCCATTCATCATGCGGGGCTGGTCGCATTGACGCATACACCTAGTCCAATGGGCTTTCTTTCCCAGCTGCTACAACGTCCTGAAAACGAAAAGCCATTTCTCCTTATCCCCGTCGGGTATCCGGCAAAAGAATGTTTTGTGCCGGCGATCAAACGCAAGCAGCTGGACGAAATATCATCGTGGTATTGGTAACTGTAATTCCGCCGCAGCGTTTTGACTCACTTGTGCCAGTTCAGCGCACTCACATTTTCTCCGATAATTTTTCCCTGATCGGTTCCGGCCTTGTTATCCATCTCGGTATGAATGCCACCAAGAAATCGGCTTCGCGCACATTCGACCGCGGTCGCCCAAATGCTTTCATAGCCACGTGAGCGATACTGAATGCCTTCGAAATCCGGTTCGCGGCTTGCGTAGGTGTTGTCGAGAAAAGTTTGTTCGTTATCAAAGACGCTCATCATGACAATCGCCGCAGCCGCTGATTGTGTTGCATGACCGGATGAGAACGCAGGGAAAGGTGGCTCCGGCCAGAACTGTGAATAGTTCCTGTCGATGACCTGCTTGATATACGGAGCCGGGCGCTCTGAATGATAAACGTATTTACATCGCCAGCAATTAATGAACGCATCGGCTACAGCCATTCCTACCTTTGCGTACACCTCCGCGCTCGTAAAAATATCGGCTTTGTTATAGGTCACCAGAATTGTTGCGAGGTTGTATGAATGCCCGGGCGGCGATGAAGTTTGTGTTGGATCATCCGCCCACCACGCGGCGATCCGTTTCTCCTCTTCTGAAAGACTTTTACGTTTCATGTACACATCATAAAAGTATCGGTAGTACTCCGACCTGGGGTCCATTGAATACTCCGCTTTCTGCGGAACGGAGAGACCGTTATTGTCTGTCACAAACGTCCTGTTCTCCCCCCAGTGCGGATGTAACGGTAACATAGAAACGGATTGACCAAACGTGGGCGCCGACCAGAACCCATTTCCAACGGGCACCTCATATTCAGGATCAAAATTATGATTGTATCCTTCATGTCCGCCATCCGATTTTGACCACTCATAAATCGCTGCCGCAACCTGTTGGCCGTAATCAACGGATCGGTTAACGACATCTTCCGGGGTTGCAACCGACTCCTCAGCGATCGTAAGGTTCTCCAGTTCATCGATCGCTGCCATCTCATACGTGTGGGGGTAAAGACTTCGAAGGATCGCGGCCTGACCCGCGTTTAAAACAAGCTTCCAGTTGTATTCAGCCTCATCCGGAAGTGGAAGTGCGGCGAGACCATTAAGCTGACCCGCGAGCGAACGATGCGTGGTACTGCCATGAACAACGCTTTCATACATCGTTAGTCCGACGTAACCCAGGCATCTGGACGTATAGGTAGGCGAACCCGGATAACTCTGGCGAATAACGCGAAGGGTTACATCCGCCCAGCGTGCCGGAAGTCCCTTGTCACTCTCATTGATCGGATCGGGTAGCGGCACGGGTGGTTCACTGGCCGGATCCGAGCAGACGGTGAGCACCACGGCGATCAGGTGGAGCAATACTAACCGGATAATGTTTCGCATCATTGAATTTACAAATTCTCTGGACCTTCGTCAAGACGGCCTTCCGGATGATCTGGCGATCACGACTTCGCGAGATCCACCATGTTCACTGGCATCAGGTTAACGCCGAATTTCGTTACCATCATGTTCATAATAGGGTCGTTCTTGATTTTTTGCATAATCCGCGACGTTTGCGCGGCGTCATATCCCATAACCATCTGATCGGTAAGGTCTAGGTATTTTACCGCGTAGAAGAATCCGGCAATGACGTAGGGACCGAAAGGCGTATGCGGAATATCAAATGAAGTTCCTGTCATATTAAACACCGTGTTTGGCAGGTACGCCCCGGTATGTTCAATGTTCCTTAGTCTCATATAATAGTTCGCGGCCATCAGCCTTGATGAGAGGCGTGGATCAGTCATACATAATAGTCCGGCCAATGGTTTTTGAGTCTGTGATTGATTGATCAACTGATCTTTCGCCTGCCGTTCGTTCATTGCATTCGCCCGGACCACATGCTGAACGGAATCCCAAAAGGGCACCGCGGGATCCCCGTCATCGACGCGTATCAGTGAGTGAATCGCATAGTCGTTGAAACCGCATGTGATCTTGATATCGAGCATCTTCAGTTCCGAATCGGTGGCGATATGCTTTTCAAGGATCGTTCGCTGGTGTCTGGGATGAGTCCGCAGCAGGTCAATACTCTTTATCCAGTCTCCTGCGAGGTATCCATCGTACGCGTACACCTCCGCAAGCAGGGATTTGATTTTTGTATCGTTATCAACGACCATGGCGCGTCCGCGTGCGTTGATGACAGGACGTTCTTCAACGATCATCTGCTCAATCTCGACACCGACAGAGCTCGCGTTCAGCATTCCGCAATTGAGCGGAGAACCTTCGACAATTTTCAGTTCGTGGACGTGGCTGATATAATTGTCATTCGAATCCTCAGTAAGGTGCCCGTGTGTCTGAATGTGGACGAAATACCGGATATCAATGTTGGGATCTGAGCAATTTCGTTGCGCGTGTTCAAACGTGCGTTTGATGTCCATCACAACATCGGGGCTGATAAACGATCCGGCTGCGCGGATGACATGCACCTCCACTTCAATGCCGCGCTCCAGGAAATCTTCCGTCACTTTCTCTACTGCATCAAGCTGTATCTGGCTGAGGTCGCGGGCGTCGGCGCAGCCGATAAGTACGTGTACTTGTTTCTCTTTCATGAGGGATTAATTCGATTAGGATCTCGTTTTACGCGCGGGGAACATGCTGATCCATAAACCGCTTTCGGGCCGCGTTCCAGTTTTCCAGTACCCGGTTCCTCCCGACATTCAGCTCGTTATTGACGTTATTATATTCGCTTACAGACTTATTGAAATTATTTACAGCGGCGTTGAATGCATCGATGTCCTCCTGTGTGCGTTTCGACGCCGGTTTTGTTTCAAACGCCTTCTTGATCTTTTCCAGTTCGTCTGACTTAAGATGGAAATCGATCAAGGCATTCATTTTGCCCGCTTCCATTCTTTGGAATAACAGTACCTTCTCACAGGCCGTTATCAGGGATTTATCGCCGTTAAACGCTTTTACTGTGTCGAGTCGTTGCAGTCCCTCCTCGGCATACTTCAGCATCGCGCTTCGTAATTGTTCGACGGCGTTAAGGTCACCGGCGTTGAGCGCTTCTATCATCAGCGTCTCCTGTACAGTACTCTTGAAAAAGATCAGGTACATCCCCCGGTCATACTTGTTGAAGAGGCTCACCTGTTTCAACTTGCGGTCGAGCTTGCTGCTTTGAGCCTCGGTAAGCGTAACGTTATGGCGGCTGGCAAACAGCGTGTAAGCTGCCCTCACTTTCGTGTGCGCTACCTTAAGCTTTTCATCCACCTTTTCCTGAGTCAGGATTATCGCCTCCATCATATCATATGAGCGTTCGGCGACCTCTTCCATGTCCACGATCTTGTGGTAATCCTCCATAAAAACGGAAAGCAACACATTCCAATATTCGCGATATGCATCACGAAGGGACGCATCTCCCTTGAACGGTCTGAGTTTTCCTGATTCCCGGATCGCTTCTTTGATCGAAGCAATCACCTCCCCGCGTCTCTTTTCCAGTTTGCGTGCGCGTCTTCCGTGGGCCACTTCACTCATATAGCTCATGTAATTCCGCGACAACTCATCTTCCTTCTGAGTAAGGAAATTCATATGTTCAACAGGACTCTCGGCATTTGACTGCGCAATCAGGCTGGCCGGATGCAGCATCAGAAGAAACACGGCACAAAGCAATATTTTCATAACTCTTTTTGTAATTCGATCAGATCACAAACAATATTAAAGGCCTCTTCCAGTCCCGCGTCATGCGAAAGCGTGTTCATCCAACCTTCACTTACCTGGTTCGCATACGCGTCGAACTGCATTCGGGGCTTCGCGAATTCATAAAAATTGATAGTGTATGAACTGGCGCGCACGTGTAATGCGGTGTTGAGTTCATCAAACCATTTTTCATCTTCGCGTTGCAGCGAAAGCATATCCGTCCACAAAACCTGCTTTCGCGCGTCGCCATTTTCCGAAGCTTTGTATGCGGCGAAATTTGTTATCGTGCGAAAGGTCGCTGATGTTTCCTGCCTTGACATACTTTTCCGGCGAAGTTCCTGAATAGGCAACGACGGATAAGGCGTGTAGTACGTTCTTTTTGAAACTGAGTCGGGCAGCATAGAAAATGGAATCGACTTTTCGCGGATATCAAAGAGATCGTACACATCGGGAAACGTGATATCCGGTTCCACGCCGGATTGTTGTACCGACTTGCCGTTGATGCGGTAAAGCCTTGACATGGTAATTGCGCCGAAACCCATTTTCCCCGAGCGTCTCATATTCGCAAGATCATTGATCGGCTCGCCACTTTCGACAGAAAAAATCTGTTGGCCTACACCTTTTCCAAACGATGTGCTCCCAACGATTATCGCACGCCGGTGGTCCTGCAGGGCAGCCGCCACAAGTTCCGAAGCGGAAGCACTCAGTCCGTTTATCATGACAACGAGCGGTCCGTCGTACACGGTGCCACGATTACTATCCTTTATCACGACGGCATCCTTTCCTTTCTCAACGATAAGCGCTATTGGCCCCACCTCGATAAAGATACCGGAAAGCTCCGCTGCCTCAGCAAGTGATCCGCCTCTGTTCGATCGCAGGTCGAGCACAATTCCGTCGATGTTCTCTTTCTTAAGTTTAATAATCTCTTTGGCAACATCAGCCGCGCAGCTTTGGTGATCGTTCTTCCAGTTACCGTAGAAACCGGGAAGCGAAATGTAACCGATCTTCTTTCGCCCTTCCAGCACAAATCCCCGAACCACGTTATCGTCGGTATTCATTTTCTCCTTTCTCAGCGACACTGTTGCGTGGGCACCGCCTGGCTTGCGGAGCGCCAGTTCAATGGAACTATGATTGAACTCGCGGAAGAATTCTTCAAACTCATTTTCATCCATTCCCTCTGTCTCGACCCACTCCTGACCTGACCATCGCATTCGTTCAAGCCGGTCTCCGATACTTATCTGACCCGATTTCCAGGCAGGGCCTCCCGGAAGCAAGCCCGAGATCACGACGTCGTTGTCACGAAATTCAAAGTCGATTCCAAGTTGATATCCCTCCATGGATACGGCGGCCAGAAAGTTCTCCATTTGGGTATTGGACAGGTAGCTGGTATGCGGGTCGAAAACATTGCCAATTGCAGAAATGAAATCGGCGTGCATCTGGTTTTCAAAGCCAACGGAAGGCTTCAGTCTTTTCCGGATCTCACGTCCGTACCTGCTCACGAGGGCCTCCATTTTTACGCCGGACCTTGCCCGGAAGAACTCACCGTCGCTTCCGGTGTTCGAATCGATTCGCTCTGCGGCCAGTTCCTTAAGCAAATCATACGCGAACCGCAACCGCCACCGTTCCTGTAGTGCTATTTCGCTTTCTGCCCAGCTGCTATCCGGCGCAGTTGCTTGTCGGACCGAAGCCGCGTTGATCCCGGATCTTGCGTCGTTAATGAATCGGTTGGCACGTTCAAGAGCAGCGCGGTAACGGCCCAGGAGCCTTGGGTAGAATTGCCAGGATAGTCCAGCCAGATCGTTGTCCAGCATCAACTCATGCTTTCGCAATGCCGCAACGTCACCGCTGGTGAAATACATTCTTCCGGGATCGAGATTCCCGAGTATGAGTTTAAAAAGTTCTTTGGAGAAGTCGTCGTCGATCAGGCGGGGAGCGATATGAGAGCGGGTGAACATTTTGGTCAGCTTACGCGCTTCAATTTCCGTCGGCGTCGACTGGCCGCTGGCGGGAATCGCAACAATGAGGCACCAACAAATCAATGACACCAAACGCATGGGAATCTTTGAATGCGAAAAGGACTCACCGGAAAAGACACGGTGAAGGATCTCCGATTATTGATAAATTTCGCTTGAAAGATAACTATTAGGAAGCAAAATGCACGTCTCGCATAAGGAAATCGTGGAATCGCTGAAATCCGAAGGGGGAAAGGCCCGTAACGACGCTTTTCTTGACAAATACCTGGGCAACGGACATCCGAAATACGCCATTTCAGCACCGGTCTTAAGGCTGATTGCGCGCGAATGGATGAAAAGGAACAGGAGCCTTTCCGCCGAAGAACTGGCAGAGGTTCTTACGCGGCTTATCGAAGGAAAGACCTTTACCGAAAAAGTAATGGCGGGAGTGATGCTGGGTTATGCCACGCCCGCGCAACGCAGGTTTGATATCCGGCTCTTTGACCATTGGTTAAGCCAACTCGAGGGCTGGGCGGAAGTCGACGCGCTTTGTACCGGAAAATACAGCCTCAACGAGATTCCCCGCAACTGGACAGCTTGGGCGAAGCAGCTTTCGCGATTTAACAAAAGTCGCGAGATACAGAAACGCAGGGCCTCCCTCGTGCTGCTGTGCGCACCATTGTCACATTCCGGCGACGCAGCGCTGCGGGAAACTGCATTCACGCTGATCGACCGCGTAAAGCATGAAAAAGAAATCCTGATCACAAAAGCGATCTCGTGGCTGCTCAGGAGTATGGTACGCCACCATCAGGACGCAGTAATGGACTACCTCAATGAAAATGCGAACACCCTTCCCGCTATTGCCGTAAGGGAAACGAGAAAGAAGCTAGAAACCGGACGGAAAACAGTTCGCCGGAAAAAAAGTGATCAGTGAGAAACTGGTTCAACCCGGGCAACGAATGCGGACACTACCCGCTTCAGAGAATCCCAATTCGTGTAGACGTAATCCCGGGACGTGTCGGTGTCGCCGCCAGCCTTCTTCATGATCGACCGGATCAGCATCCGTTTTATAAAGCCGTATCGTGTGTATAAGAGCGCACCGGCTACCTGTTCCACGGTAGTGGGTTTCCATCGGGTAATTTCGAGAAAACGTTCAGTCGTTTCTTCGAGACTTTTTCGTGCGGCCGGATCCTTATTGATAACCGACAAACCAACAGATAAAAATACGCAGGGAATTCTATTGAGTTCGTCGGCATGTGCCGTTACATAATCCACAACCTCATTGCTATACTGGCCTGCATGAATGGATGCCGCGATGATAACTGCATCAAATTCGCGTGGCTTCACCTTTTCCGTGACGCTGCTTA
>CBKWFZ010000006.1:0-19527 GCA_966673785.1 uncultured bacterium | reverse complement strand
GTTTGGCTAAATGCTCAGTCGCCAGTTATCCGGGAACTTATTGCAATTCCAGGACTACAACCGAGAACGGCGGAATCTTCAGCGTCACTTCGTTTCCTTTAAGCCGAGCACCGGAAAAGGATTTTGGCTCGATCTGGCGCGGTTTCTCAAACGTATTGTGATCCTGGACCCGTGCTGAGGACAGAATTCTCGCAGTTACGTTCTTGAAGGTTTTGCCGGACAGTGAGATCGCCACGTCGTGCGTGCGACTAAGGTCGATGTTTACGAGGCTGATATGAGTGACGCCGGCTTCATTCACCGATGCAGATGCCGACAATGCAGGAAGTTTCTCATTGTTGAATGTGTACTCGGGACTGTTCAGCGACAGCGGAAGCAGCTTGGCATCCTGATGGACGTTGTACATTTCCATGACGTGATAGGTCGGTGTGAGCAGCATCTTCTCTTCATCGGTGAGAATTACTGCCTGAAGCACATTGATCGTCTGGGCAAGGTTCGCCATACGAACACGATCAGCATGATTGTTGAAGATATTCAGCGTTACGCCGGCGATCATCGCATCGCGCATGGTGTTCTGCTGATAAAGGAACCCCGGATTTGTTCCCGGCTCCACATTGTACCATCCGCCCCATTCGTCAACGATCAGGGCAACTTTCTTTTGCGGATCATAACGATCCATGATGGTCGAGTGTCTTGTCACAAGCTCTTCCATTTGCAGCGCACGTTTCATAATCGTGAAATACTGCTGCTCATCAAATCCGGTAGACGGACCCTTGTCGGTCCAGCTGATGACCGAATAGTGATGAAGTGCGACACCTTCCAGCAGGTTATGCGGAACCTCGCGCATCAATACCTCTGTCCACTTATAATCATCACTGCTTGCGCCGGACGCAATGCGGAAGATTTTTTCGGTATTTCCCCAGTCACTCATGAACGTAGCGTACTGCCGATAAACGTCGGCATAGTATTCCGCGCGCATGTTGCCACCGCAACCCCAGGCTTCGTTACCCACGCCCCAGAAGCGCACGCCCCACGGCTTCTCGCGACCATTAGTTTTTCTAAGATTTGACATCGGGCTGACGCCTGCAAAGTTGGTGTACTGCACCCAGTCGGCAACCTCCTGAACGGTACCGCTACCTACATTGGCGGAAAGGTATGGCTCAGTATCGAGGAGTTCGCACATGTTCAGAAAATCATGAGTTCCGAAGCTGTTGTCTTCCGTAACACCGCCCCACCACGTGTTAACGATGGTCGGTCTATCCTTTTTGGGGCCGATGCCGTCTTTCCAGTGGTAAGTATCGGCAAAACATCCGCCGGGCCAGCGCAGGTTGGGTATCTTTAGTTTTTTCAGGGCGTCGACGACGTCGGTACGGACACCATTTACATGCTGGATTTTCGTATTGTCCTCACCAACGTAAAAGCCACCGTAAATACACCTTCCCAGGTGTTCAGCGAAATGTCCGTAGATATGCTTGTCGATCGTGTGTCTGCCCCCGTCGGCGTGTACAACAATTTTCGTTTGCTGCGCCTGAGCCGAAACCCCAACGAGAACAAATGCGACTAACAGAATGACATGGATGCGATAAACCATAATAACTTTTTTTTAACCGTGATCAGATAAACTTCACTCCCTCCTGATGCAACTTCTTATACTTATTTTTATCAAAGACATAATAAAACGCGCCCTTGCGCGATGACTCTTTTTCCTTCTCTGCAAGTTTGTTGAGTATGCCGAGCGAAAGCATTTTCCGTGAGAAGTTCCTTTTGTCCAGCGGGCTCTCATAGATTGCCTCATACAAGTTCTGGAGCTGCGGCAGCGTAAACTTCATCGGCAACAGTTCAAATCCTATCGGATGATGCGACACTTTCTCCTGCAACTTCTCCTTTGCCTTGGCAACCATTTCTTTGTGATCGAAGATCAGCGACGGTACTTTCCCCAACGGGAACCATTTCGCTTCGTGATCGTGAAGCAATTGATCGCTATACTCGGCGATGTTGATGAGCGCGAAATACGCTATCGAAATTACTCTTCCGGCCGGGTCGCGATCAACGTCACTGAAACAGTGTATCTGCTCCATGTAAACGTCCTTGAGTCCGGTGAGCTGGTGCAGAATCCGCGCTGCTGCCTCGTCCGTACTTTCATTCTTATGAACAAAACCTCCCATGAGTGACCACTTTCCTTTTTCTGGCTCGAAGCCGCGCTTGATAAGCAGCGCTTTCAATTGGGTGCCGTCAAATCCGAAAATGATGCAATCGACCGCAACCAGTATGCGATCATGACTTTTGTACTTTCCTATATCCATGTTTTACAAAAACTCAAGCGAAGTTGGATTTGCATAAGCCATCCGATGATAGAAAAAGCGAAGGCTTACCTAACCGGCAAGCCTTCGTTTTTCCAAGGTCTTTATCCCGTAAAGCTTACCATTACCCAGACAACAATGCCAATCACAGCAAGAGATGCCAGGATATCCCAGACGTTATAGCTACCTCTATTGGCTTTGCGTTGCTCTTCTGTCAACGTGCCAAATGTCAGGCCCTGAACAGACTCGGGTGCAGGCGCTGGCGTAAGCAAGCTGACCGCGAGACACCAGATGACACAGAACAGGAAGAACCACGCGGCAAATGTAAGGAAGTTGCTTGCGGCGAACGTGTGCAGCATGCTTCCCGGCGTCAGTGAATCGACCATAAGTTCGAGCATGATCCGGATGAACGCCACAATAAGACCCATCACCAGCGTGCTCAGGGCGCCGGCGCTGTTGATCCGCTTGTAGAAAATTCCGAGCAGGAAGACCGACGCAATAGGCGGAGCGATATAAGCCTGGACCGATTGCAGGTACTCATACAACACGCCGGAAATATTCTGCATTACCGGTATCCAGAGAATTCCCAGGATGACCACAATGAATGTGGCGATTCGTCCGATCGTTAACAATTCTGTCTCGGGTGTATTCGGGCGAAGTTTCTTATAAATGTCAACGGTGAAAAGCGTTGAGCAAGAATTGAATACGGAAGCGAGAGAGCTCATGAGGGCTGCCAGCAAACCTGCGGCGACAAGACCCTTAAGACCCGCAGGCATCTTGTTCATCAGCAATGCGGCGAACGCTTCGTCGGGAGAATCCCAGTGAAGCTCTCCCTGATTCTTTAGTGCAAGCGCAACCACGCCGGGTATGAGGAACAGGAACACCGGTAAAAGCTTGAGTAATCCGCCGAAGATCGTTCCTCTCCTGCCCTCCTTGATATTTTTTGCTGAGAGCACGCGCTGCACAATATACTGGTCGGTACACCAGTACCACAGACCGACGATCGTACTCGTTATGACAAGGCTTGGCCAGGGGAAATCCGGATCCGTGGCGGGCCTCCACATATTGAGATAGCCGGGCTCCAGGGATTCCTTCAGGCCGTCCCATCCTCCCACCGTGTTAAGTCCTATAAACGTCAGTGTTCCGGCGCCCAGAACAAGCACCACTGTCTGCAGCGCTTCTGTGTACACGACTGCGCGCATTCCGCCGAGCACCGTATAAATCCCGGTTAGCACTACCGTTGCGAGGGCGCCTGTCCAGAAGCTTATTCCCAGAATAGACGCGATGACGATACCACCGGCATAGACGGTCACGGAGATCTTTGTAAGCACGTAGGCCACGAGCGAGAAGACACTAAGGAACCACCGTGTTCCGCTGCTGAATCTTCGTTCGAGGAACTCCGGCATGGTGAAGACGCCGCTCCGAATGTAAAAAGGCAGGAAAACCCATCCCAGCGTGATCACAAGCCACGCGTGCAGCTCGTAGATAAGCATCGGGATCTTTCCCCCGGCACCGGCGCCGGCGAGGCCGACAATGTGTTCAGATCCGATGTTAGACGCGAAAATCGACGCCCCGACAACGAACCATCCGATATTTCGCCCGGCGAGAAAATAATCCTCCGTACTTTTTTGTTTCCGTGTGATTACCCAAATAGCCACTAAGGCGATGACAACAAAGTAAGATGCAATGACCACCCAGTCAAGCGTTTCAAATCGATTCATGTAGAGTCAGGTTTGGTTTAGTTAAGGTTTCGTTTATTGATTTACTTTGATTTGGGTATTTAAAACTAATCTTTTATCGGTAGCAAGCCTCATTCCACCGAAGCATATTTTTAAAATCACTGATCCGCGTCTCTTTTCCGATCAGGACATATTCGATATTGGCCATTTCGGCAAAGTCTTCCATGTGTTCAGCGGTCAGGTTCTGGCTGTAACAGGTATGATGGGCACCCCCGGCATATATCCACGCCGCACAAGCGGAGTGCATGTCGGGAAGCGGTTTCCACAATACCCGCGCGACCGGAAGCAACGGCAGATCGTGTTCAGGCGCAACCGCTTCGACTTCGTTTACCAGAAGCCTGAACCGGTTCCCCATGTCGATCACGGACGCGTTGATGGCAGCTCCCGCGGCGCTGTTGAACACAAGACGTACCGGGTCCGCCTTTCCCCCTATCCCGAGCGGATGAATTTCGCAGGATGGTTTTCCGCTCGCGATCGATTCACATATTTCGAGCATATGCGCGCCGAGCACCATGGGATTCGAAGGATCGAAATGATATGTGTAATCTTCCATAAACGAGTTTCCGCCCTTCAATCCGGAGCCCATGACCTTCATAGCCCGCACCAGTGCAGCTGTCTTCCAGTCACCCTCGGCGCCGAAACCAAATCCGGCATTCATCAACCGCTGGACGGCGATTCCCGGAAGCTGGACCATTCCATTTAAGTCTTCGAAGGTATCGGTGAATCCCTTGAAGTTTCCATCCGTCAGAAAGCGCTTCAACCCGATCTCGATTTTCGCAGCCTCACGAAGCGCCTGAAATTTCTCTCCGCCTTTTCGCAACGGTTTAACTACTGCGTAGGTGTCTTCGTATTCCTGTGTTAACTGCAGGACCTCCTGTTCCGAAGTCTCGTTGATCACTTTCACCAGGTCACCGATACCATATCCGTTGACCGAGTATCCGAATTTGATCTCGGCCTCAACCTTATCGCCTTCGGTAACCGCGACCTGGCGCATGTTGTCGCCAAACCGGCAGAAACGTGCGTTCTGCCAGTCGTGCCAACCGCACGCTGCACGCAACCAGATGTCAAGTTTTTCATTCACCTTTGGATCCTTCCAGTGGCCGACGACCACCTTTCTCCGCAACCGCATACGCGACATGATAAAACCGAATTCTCGGTCACCATGTGCGCTTTGGTTAAGGTTCATGAAGTCCATGTCAATGCTCTTCCATGGGATATCGCGGTTAAACTGCGTGTGCAGATGCAGCATCGGTTTTACCAGAATCTTCAGCCCGGCGATCCACATTTTGGCCGGCGAAAATGTGTGCATCCACGCGATAACGCCAACACAGTTCCCGGTTGTATTTGCCTGCTGGAGCAGCTGGTATATCTCCTCGGGTGATTTGGCAACTGGCTTGAATACAATTCTTACCGGGATCGTCTCCGACGAATCCAGGGTCTTTGCAATTTCTTCTGAATGAGCCGCAACCTGCCTCAACGTGTCATCGCCATATAGCGACTGGCTGCCGGTAATGAACCACGCTTCGAACGTTTTTAAATTACTAATCATGTTTTATTTCCTTGCTTTCTGTAAGATCAG
The DNA here is from genome assembly GCA_966673785.1 of uncultured bacterium. GTDB lineage: Bacteria > Bacteroidota > Bacteroidia > Cytophagales > Cyclobacteriaceae > Ohtaekwangia. The sequence goes on along the minus strand of CBKWFZ010000006.1, from coordinate 13,912 downwards.
GTTTGTTCAGGACGACAACTATTGTCCGTAGTATGAATCTGGTCCATGTTTACGCTCATAGTGCTTTTTCACAAGCGCTTCCTTGAGCCGCGGGGCATCCGGTCGTATTTGTTCCGTAAACAGCGCCATCTTTGCAATGGCCTCAAGTACTGCGCTGTTGTACACTGCCTTATCCGGCGTTTTTCCCCAAGTGAACGGCGCATGATTCCCCACGAGAATCATTTCAACTTCCTCATAGTTCAATCCTTTGTCGCGCATACAATTCATGATCTGAAAACCGGTTTCATATTCATAATTGCCCCGGATCATTTCGTCATTCATTGGCGGCGCGCAGGGAATATCCACCGTATTGTGATCGGCATGTGTTGTTCCGAATAAAGGAATCTCGCGCTGCGCCTGTGCCCAGGCCGTCGCGTAGGTTGAGTGCGTATGCACGATCCCGCCAACCTTTTCCCAGTGTTTGTACAGGACGGCGTGGGTGAGCGTGTCCGACGATGGACGAAGTTTGCCCTCGACAGTCTTGCCGTCAAAATCAACGATAACCATCTTCTCCGGCGAAAGCTGTTCGTAGGGTACACCGCTTGGCTTGATCGCGAAAACGCCCAGATTCCGGTCAGCGGCGCTCACATTACCGAATGTGAAGATCACCAGTCCCAATTCCGGCAATTGCATGTTTGCCTTGTACGCCGTTTCCTTTAGTTCACTATATCGGCTCATGATGTCGCTTGCACGCTTGTGGGTGATACTTCTGGTTTGAGATCGACTTCCTCCAGGAAACCACCCTGCCGTTTATATGTTTTATAGCGCAACGAATATATCGAAGCTGCGCGCGTGTCGGGTTCATAGCTCTGATCAAATCCCTGCCCCATCTCATGCATAGCCTCTTCCACGGTCTTGTAGGTACCAGATGCGGTTGCCGCGAACATAGCGGCGCCGAGCGCGCATGTTTGTTCGCTCCTGTGAATTCGGATAGGCATACCCAGTACGTTGGCCATCACCTGCATAATATATGGCGACTTCCGCGCCACGCCACCCAGACCGATCAGGCCCTTCACGGGCACTCCCTCATCAACAAAACGTTCTACGATTGCCCGCGCGCCAAAGCACGTGGCCTCGACGAGGGCTTTGAATATATGTGGTGCGCCGGTGCCAAGACTTAATCCCGAGATTGCTGCCTTCAGCGCCTGGTTAGCATCCGGAGTTCGCCGGCCATTAAGCCAGTCGATCGCAAGTTCATCATTGAGCGTAAGGGGAAGTTTTGCGGCTTCATTGCTCAAAGCCGGAATGATGCGTTCCGAAAATTCGCGCTCGAGAAGCTGCGCCGTATGGGCATCCACTACCGACGATTTTGCAAGGATTGAACTGACTGGCCAGAGCAGCACGTTCCTGAACCACGCATAGGTGTCGCCGAAAGCCGATTGACCAGCCTCAAGTCCGATCATCCCCGGTATTACGGACCCGTCTACCTGTCCGCATATACCGCGTACGAATTTTCCTTCCATATCGGATTGTGGTGCGACCAGCATGTCACAGGTGGATGTTCCCATGACTTTGCTAAGATGATACGGTTCGATCTGTCCGCCAACGGCCCCCATGTGCGCATCAAAGGCCCCGACTCCTATTACTACGTCCCCAGGCAGGCCAAGACGTCCGGCCCATGCCTTACTGATGACACCCGCCGGTTTATCGGAGGTATAGGCTTTCGTGAAAAGGCGTTTTGTAAATCCCGCGAGCAACGGATCAAGCTCCGTGAAGAATGAATCCGGCGGAAGACCACCGAATGATTCGGCCCAGAGCGCCTTATGCCCGGCGGAACAAACTCCGCGTCGCATTTGATAAACCTCGGAACCGCCTGTCAGCAGAAACGGAATCCAGTCGCAATGCTCAACCCAGCTATAACACGCTCCACGAACAGATTCATCCACTGAAAGAATATGCAGCAGCTTGGCCCAGAACCATTCGCTTGAATAGATACCGCCAACATACTGAAGGTAGTTTGTTTCATATCGGGTGGCGTGAGCGTTGATTCGCGCAGCTTCGTCCAGGGAAGTATGGTCTTTCCAGAGGACGAACATGGCATTGGGATTATTCTCAAACCCGGGCGTAAGGCTTAACGGCGTGCCTGTCTTGTCAACGGCAACAGGTGTTGATCCCGTGGTGTCGACGGATAGTCCACGAACGCGGTCAGCAACGGCAGGTCCCGCTTCTTTGAGGCAAGCCTTAATGGTCGTCTCCAGCCCCTCTATGTAGTCAAGCGGATGCTGGCGAAACCGGTTTTCCGATGCGTTGCAGTACAACTGGTCACGCCATCGCGGGTAGGCGAAAACTGACGACGCAACTTCGCGTCCCCGGGCATCGACAATGATCGTTCGAACGGAATCTGTCCCGAAGTCTACACCAATAAAATATGCTTCGCTGGTCATACGGATCTTTCAATCGTTTGATAGTCCCGGCAAGATACACACTTTTGTTAAGTGTCCATGTAACATTTATTATTTTTGCACCCGGATTGCTGATGGATCAGCGCTTCTGATGGGCAGAAAGAGAGGCAGATCCGTGAATCTGCTCGGTCAGCCGCATAATACACAAAAAAGGCGGATCCATTAAGACCCGCCTCCCTGAAATGTGCACCGTGTTTAACGGAGGAACAACAGCTCCCGGTATTTTACCAGCGGCCAGTCTTCGTTGTCAACAAGTAACTCAAGCCTGTCAACCGCGTCGCGGATTTTATCGAAATACTTTTCCTTGATGTCATCACAGTAAGCGATTGCGCGTTCATGCGAAGAGGTGATCTTATTAACGCGCTTGCGTTCGTCATTCATCGCGCGGACATTGGTCTTGATCGTATCGATGTGTCCTGCAATCTGCTTGATCGTCTGAACGACGGCGGTATTATCAACTCCCAGTCCCGCGAGGCCGTTCGCGTTTTCGATAAGTTTTGTCTGATACGCAATGGCCGTTGGAACGATATGATTCATAGCGAGATCACCCATCACACGCGCTTCGATCTGAACGCGTTTGATATAAGCCTCCCACCGGATCTCGGTACGCGCTTCAGCCTCCTTGTGCGACATGACACCATGTTTTTCAAACAACTGCAGCGCAGGCTTCGCGAGATATGCTTCGAGTGCGCGCGGCGTGTTCTTGATGTTGCTCAATCCACGCTTCGCTGCTTCTTCCACCCACGCATCCGAATACCCATCACCCTCAAAGCGGATGTTCTTCGATTCCTTAATATACTGACGCAGCACATTGACGATCGCAAGGCGCTTTTCCTGGCCGTTGTCAATCTCCTTTGAAACTGCGGCAAAGAACTGATCGAGCTGATCGGCAACGATCGTGTTGAGAGCAGTCATCGCAACCGCGCAGTTGTCGCTTCCACCTACGGCGCGGAATTCGAATTTATTCCCCGTAAAGGCAAAAGGTGATGTACGATTCCTGTCCGTTGCATCGAGAATGATCTCAGGTATCTGATCGATACCGAGTTTCATGTACATGTTGTCACCCTTTTCGATCTTGACGTTTCCTTTCTTTTCAAGTTCGTCAAGAACGGAAGTCATCTGAGAACCGATGAAAACTGACATGATGGCCGGCGGGGCCTCGTTAGCTCCAAGACGAAAATCATTTCCGGCAGTAGCAATGCTGGCGCGAAGAACATCGCTGTAGGTGTGCACAGCCTTAATGGTTGTCACGAAGAACGTAAGGAACATCAGGTTGTCGCGCGCACTGCTTGTAGGTGCAAACAGGTTCACACCTGTATCCGTGATCAGCGACCAGTTGTTATGCTTTCCTGTTCCGTTAAGACCGGCGAAAGGCTTCTCATGAAAGATGACTTTCAGGTCATGTTTTTCGGCGACGCGGGCCATAAGATCCATCATCAGCTGGTTATGGTCATTCGCAACGTTAACCTCCTCAAACAGCGGAGCAACCTCAAACTGGCTGGGCGCAACTTCGTTGTGTCGGGTTCTTACAGGGATACCCACTCTCCAGCACTCGATCTCGAAATCCTTCATGAAGTCGTAGATGCGGGACGGAATGGAGGCGAAATAGTGATCCTCCATTTGCTGACCACGTGCGGGCGCATGCCCAAAAACTGTACGTCCGGCCATCACCAGATCGGGACGGGCCATAAACAGCGCTTTGTCTACGACGAAGTATTCCTGTTCAGCGCCAAGTGACGCATGAACGTGCTGAATGTCCTTATCAAAGAGCTGGCAGACTTTTGTTGCGGCAAGGTCTACCGCTTTGAGAGCCCGGAGTAATGGTGCCTTGGTATCAAGCGTTTCACCTGTATAAGAAACAAAGATTGTTGGGATACAGAGCGTTCGTCCATAAAGGAACATCGGTGACGTCGGATCCCATGCCGTATATCCGCGTGCCTCAAACGTGCTTCTGATTCCACCGTGCGGGAAAGAAGATGCATCGGGTTCCTGCTGAACGAGTTCACTGCCTTTGAATTTTTCGATGCCGGCAAGTGCGTCAAAGAATGAGTCATGCTTTTCTGCCGTTCCGCCGGTCATAGGCTGGAACCAGTGTGTGAAGTGCGTCGCACCTTTGCTCATCGCCCACGATTTCGCCGCAGAAGCAACAGCATCCGCCGTTGTTTCGTCGATCTTTTCGTGATTCTTGATCGCCTGACTGACCTTTTTATAAATGGCCGGTGCCAGGGTTGCCCGCATCTCCTCTATTCCAAACACGCTTTCGCGGAAGAATTTGGAAACAGAAGGATTCGGGGCTTCGACGTGAACGCGGGTCCGTTCGTTTAGTTTCTTCAGGGCTTCAAATCGTAGGTGCGCCATAGATGGTTGTAATTTTTATCTAACTGGCGCCAAATCTATTAGAAAATTTAACAAGCAGGGTACACAGCCGTCCAGTATTTTAAGATTTTAATAAGAATACGTTTGCACAGGGGTCAGTTTTTAACCGGCATTGAAAAAAGGACGCCGTTTTTGCAAACGATGTAAATGCCGGTCAGCAAAAAGGCCCTGTCCGGGCCCCTTTTAATATTGGTTAACTCGACTTTTTGACCGACCCTCCACTGCTGGAATTGGTCACCGATCTGGACGGGTTGCCCCTGTACCGGATACTCCCGCCGCTGCTGGCGTTAGCGTGAAGGTCGGTTTCGACGCTTACGCGGACCGATCCGGCACTGCTCGCCTCCACATCAGCCTTCTGGCTCTCGAGGTCATACGCATTGATCTGTCCAGCGCTGCTGACATCGGCCCGAAATTCCCTTACCCTTCCTTTTATTTCGATCTGACCGGCGCTTGAGGCGCTTGCATCGACGCGTTGCCCTTCAACGGTAATCTCGATGTTGCCGGCACTTGAACACTGAAGCGTCATCGACTCGGCCCGGATCGGCGCTTCGCCGAAAATGTTTCCCGCCGAACTCGCGTACAGTTTCTCAAGCTTAACATATGTCACGTAAACTTTCACATTAATCCGTCCGCGGTTGTTTCCGTCAAGATGAATCTTCAGGTAAGACCCGGAGATTTCGGTGATCACGTTCTCTAATTTGATACCGGAAGCTTCCACCTTCAAACTCTCCTTGTCGCCATGCTTCAGATAGACGTCAACGCCTTCGGAGACTTTGATACCTGAGAACGAACCAATATTTCGTTGTTGTGTCTCCTGTGCCATCGCCGGAAGCGTGACAAGGAACAATCCTGCAATCCATAGTAAGTGCTTCATACGCATTCATCAATTTGTTCAAAAGACCAACCCCGTAAACGAGGGTTGCATGTTTCGGCCACAAGCTTTAGATTATTTTGCGGATGTACGAAAACGTCGTAATTTACATGAAAAATGAACATTTCTTTTTCAAGATTTGTACCTCAAACCTAACTGTGTTTTATGATTTTTGACAAAAAAGCCGAGTTAAACGTGCTTATCAATCTGGCCGCGAGCGACTCCAACGTGGCTGAGCGCGAATCCAAACTGATCCATCTGATTGGTAAGGCAAACGGTATTCCCAAGGAAGAAATTGAAACGCTGCTGACTAATCCCAAACCGATTGGAAGCATTGATTCACTTACTTCTGACGAAAAGTTTGAGCATCTGTATTACCTGATCCAGCTTATGAAGATGGATGGACAGGTTTTCCGGAGTGAGATCGTCTTCTGTGAAAGCATCGCAGAAAAACTTGGCTTCAAGAAAGGTGTTGTTGGCGAAATATCGCAACACGTGTACAGCGATCCGTCAATTACCGCCGACCGCGACATGGTAAAAGATAAAGCCCTTAAGTTTCTCAGGAAATAAAATAGCGAATGGTCTTAACGCGAGGGAAGGTGAAAGCCTTCCCTTTCTTTTTTGTGTTGTGTCAGGGGCTGCGCAGCGCTGAATCGAGCGCGATGTTAAGTTGATCAGGTTCTTCAACCATCGGAAAGTGTCCGGCGCCATAAACGGGAATGATTTCATATCCGAATTGCGCGTACCGGGCAAGCGCCTCTTCATCGATGGGCGAATAGTCGCTGTTGATTACATAAAGTTTGAAGGGCAGCTTACGCAACCGGTCTTTTTCCTCCGCGTGTTTTTGAATCACCTGGCTATAGACGGCGAGAGCGATCTTTGCATTCGCCGACCTATAGTCGTTTACGATACGGTTGATCACCTCCCGCTTCTTTGTGCGGGTATTTTCCCTGGCGAAGTCATCCGCCATTTGCGTATAGTTCCTCTTGAATTTTGCGAAATGATCCCGAAAGTCGTTTCTGAATTCATCGGTGATCTCAAAACCGACATCCTTGAATGAATCAACTGCAATAATCCGGATAACCCGTTCCGGTTGCATTTCTTGTACATAGAGGGCAATATTGGCGCCGATTGAATGCCCGATCAGGACAGCGTTCATTACTTTTTCTTTCTCCATGATCTGTGCGATATCACGGGCAAAACTTTCAATGGTCCAGTTGCTCCGGTCTTTACCTGAGTTTCCGTGGCCCGCGAGATCCAGGTTCAGGATGCGATAACGGGGATGAAAATACTTGACCTGATCGTCCCAGTAACGCATGTTCAGATTCCAGCCGTGAATAAAAACCAGGCAGGTATCCTGGTCACCCTGAATTTCATAATTGATTGAAACCCGCTGGTAGCGGGTGGAATCAGGCGGCGTCAGTTCGGCTGGTCGGTCAGAACCGCTTCCACAGCCGAAAAACGCAGCAATGCATAATGCAACAAAAAGAATACGAATCATCGAATCTCGTTTCCGGCCATTTAACGTCTGGTTAAGCCATTTCATTGCGAAGCGTTAAAATTAGACGGTTCTTTTCCAAAAACGAAATTCTGCCGGCCCTTTTGCGACCGGCGGGTGTATGGTTGGCACTTCCTTTTGAGCGATCGTCCCATAACAGTATCATTTAATGAACTTGACCGACATTTTCAGGTATGCGCTCTCGGGTTTGGGATATCTCCTCATCGTTATTTCGGTGGTGCCTTTGCTGCGCAGCAACTGGTGGTTTGTGCGCATCTTCGATTATCCACGTTCCCAGAAATTCTGGTTGAATGCGATCATTCTGGTCGGGTACGCTGCTGTGTATGGCTGGAGCCAGTTATCAGACAAAATTTTTCTTATCGCCATGTTCCTCAACCTGGTGTTCCTTTTCTCCAAGGTGTGGGAGTACACGAAACTTGCTCCCGTGCAGATGAAGGTGAACGGAAGTGGTGGTGAATCGATCCGACTGCTTGTGGCAAATGTTTACCAGGAAAACCGGGTGCATTCCCGTCTTTGCAAGCTGATCGAATCATCTGATCCGGACCTGATTTTGCTGGTAGAGACAGATGAATGGTGGCTTACGTGTATGCAGTCGGTATACGAGAATTACCAGTATCGTATCGAGATCCCAAAATCCAACACGTACGGCATGTTGCTGTTGTCCAAACTTGAGATAACGGATCATGAAATTCGTTACCTCGTCGAGAACGATGTTCCATCGATTCAGGCAGATATCGTCGCACGGACAGGTCAGCTTTTCAGATTGTACGGACTTCACCCCAAACCACCGGTTCCGCAGGAATCTGACGAGTCGACGGAACGCGATGCCGAAATCCTCATGATCGCGAAAGAATGCAGAACATGCCGGCTTCCTGTGATCGTGGCCGGGGATCTCAATGACGTCGCATGGAGCTTCACCACACACCTCTTTCTCAAAGTAAGCGGTCTCCTTGATCCACGTATAGGTCGGGGCTTCTTCAGTACCTTTCATGCGAAATACAGACTCATGAGATGGCCACTCGATCACGTCTTCTGCTCAAGTCACTTTTACCTTCACACGTTGAAGCGTATGGGCGACATTGGATCGGATCATTTTCCGATTCTTATCGAAGTGGGACTTGAACCGTACGACATTCCGGAAAATGCAAAGGAAGAAAAGCACGCGGATCCTGAAGAAATTGAAATTGCTGAAGAGAAGATTAACTTCAGCAAGGTATAAACAACTTTCAGATTAACAGAAATTAAGATGAGTTTAGTTGAAGCTATACAGCACGTAAATATAATTCGCCATCATCTTCCCGATGACGGAATCTTCCCGAACAACGCATTGCATCCACTCGTCATTTACAAGGGGACGCTCAAACTTCCTGCGAGAGAAACAGGTCAAAAAGTAAAGGAGCACTTGCACGCAAATGACTGGCGCAACGCGTGGGTCAACGGCATTTACGATTACCACCATTATCATAGCATTACGCATGAAGTGCTTGCTGTGATCCGCGGCAGCGCGCGCGTCCAGTTCGGTGGACCATCAGGGGTCACGTTGCTTATCGAACAGGGCGATGTGGTTGTAATCCCCGCGGGAGTGGCACACAAGGCGCTGGATCTGTACGATGGGTTCGAATGCGTCGGCGCATATCCCTCAGGAATGGACTATGACGTGCTGACTGAAGGCGACGACCGTGAAAAGGCAATCCGAAATATAAAATCGGTCCCATTACCGGCACACGATCCCCTCTACGGTGAAGGTGGTCCGCTGTTGTCCAACTGGACCCGGTAGTCTTTTACGCGGCATTTGATTCCGTCAATGCGAGACGTACCGTGGTCGCGCGGTCGTTATCCCAATAATATGCATCAGCCGGACTGAAACGAAAAACGCCGATGGCCGGGCTCAGCGCCTCGCTTTCCAGCGTTTTGCTGAATGGGAGGATATCTTTTGATATGGGTATTTCACTTTGGGGAATAAACGAAGCGGTACCCGAAAGTGTAAGAAATTCGGTGGCACCCGAGTTCGCATAAAAAAGCTCGATTCGTCCGCCGTCCAACACGGGATTTTCCGGACCGGTTCTCACAAACAGTAACCATATTGTCCCGTCGTCGTCGATCCACTGATTCCGAACCGATATCGATGACAACGGCCAGTCCATGACATTGTTGGAAACCATACAAATCCTGGCCGAAGCCACGAGGTCTCGAATCTTTTTCAAGGAATCTGGTTCAATCCGGTTTTTTTCTCCGCAGAGCATAAAGGGCTTTTTACATTAGTCGGACATAACAGCTATCGGTAAACAGTTGAAAAAAGGAAGTGCCAGGGTAAAAAAGAAACAGGCAGATTTCGACGTCCTCGAAAACTGCCTGCGACCCCTAACCTAACTTTTACGGGTATTATCTTCTGGTATATGTACCTTCCGGAATATCGTACTCTTCAAAGAGAAGGTCGATTGCCTTCCGGATTATTGTCTCATCTTTTACAAACTCATTCTGATTCATGAGGCCCGCAACCCGTGCCTCCCAGACGACTTCATTCGTCGTTCTGTCCATTATGCTTATAATTAACGTGCCAGCTTCGACACGAGTTCCGGTTCTGCGATGGTAGGGAACACTTTCCCGTTTTGCCCAGTCTCGTGGCCCATTATCATTCACACGTTGAATGACAGCAGGACGGTCAAGTACTCTTGCATCCACAACAAGATCCGGTGTAAACCGGTTCATTGCATAACCTCTTTCGACGAATTCACTCTTGATTGCGAATTTGACATCCGCCTTAAGTACAAGATCATCAAGAAAGAACGCATCCTCGTCCAGGATCTCATCGAGCCGTGTCGACCAGTTAAAGGAGTCGTAACGCCCGAAGTTTGTCTCGGGATGTTTCCATACCGAAACGCGCAAGTCCTGGCCAGCGGCATTAAAGCCAGCTAACAGAGTCAGAATAAAAAGAACGCCTTTTACTGCTGGCACTTCCACTCCCATTTAAATTTTCATGCCAACTACTTCACAATGTCTTCCCTCGTCTTCCGGTACACGTAACGGTATCGGCTTTCAGCTGATTGTTCCCTTCCCGTAAGCGTCAACTCCTCGCCTTTGATAACTACGTTCCATTCCGAGGGCGTCGGATCCTGATCACTTTCGAGGTAAAGGATACCGTGCTGTTCATTTAAACGATAAGAACCCGAATCAATTGCCTGTTGTGAATTATTCATTCTGTAGCGGGCATTGTCGTAGAACTCAATCTTATTCATCGCATTAGTTGCCTGATCGGTTTCGATGTCATTGGTCCTCGTTGATTTCCGTCTGTCGGCTTTTTCATTCGCCTTATCCAGCTTTTCAGCATCGACAATGCGCTCAAGTGTCCATTGACCCTCGATTCGTTCAATCAGTTTTTTATAAGCAACGTCCTTGCGGTACTCATCCGCGGTCTGCGCCTCCACAATAAGTGATATCAGACACAACCACGCCATTACAACATATTTCATACTCAGTTTCATTTTTTTTGATATGAGATATGAATAAAAGTTAATGCCGTGTGAATCGAAACAGTTCCTGTAAATGTAGATGTTACTCTACAAAGTCATCCGGGTCAACAGACGCGCTCAGGTCCTTTTTTCCGAAAAGCTTACGAAGCAGATTCTTCTTACGCGGTTCATTACCAAATTTGCGGCGGATCTCCTTTTTCTCTTCCGGAACGCCAAAGATCGACTCCCAAAAATTAAGGTCTGATTTATAAAGGGGGCATGTAAGTCGCGCCCGCGCCTCTCTTGAAAGCGCGGGGAATTTCGCTTTGGTGATCTCCTTGAACTCCGCATCGCGGTTGAGCTGCTGGAAAAATTTCGCCGTCAGCGGAAGAGCCGTACTCGAACCCTGCCCTAAGTTTGTTGAACGGAAACGCACACGTGGATCGTCTGCCCCAACCCATGAACCGACCACAAGTTTGGGTGAAACAGCGATAAACCATCCGTCAGCGTTGGACTGCGTAGTACCTGTTTTTCCGCCGAGATCATTGTATACGCCATACTCCCAGCGCAACTTTCCAGCGGTACCTTCATTGACAGTCCGCTTCAGCATATGCACCATCATTTCTGCAGTTCTTTCAGATAAAGCCCTGGATTGTTCAACGGTTTCATTACGCGCAAGCACCTTTCCGTGTTTTGTTGTAATCGACGTGATATAATAAGGTTGAGCAGTGCGGCCGCGGTTCACGAAGGAAGCGTACGCCGAAACCATCTCTATCATGGATATGTCGGCTACTCCCAATGCAATCGATGGGACGTCGGGCACCGGACTTGAAATTCCCATCTTTCTAGCAAGTTCAATCGTGTTATCGATCCCGGCCTTTTCGAGCACCTTGACTGAGACCGTGTTTACCGAATACGCAAGCGCCCCCTCCATTGAGTATTTCAAATCATAATTCCCGTCATTGTTGGCCGGAGACCATTGATCCATGTCCTCAATGTTGGTGTAAGTAGTTTTCTCCGCCGAAATAAAATCGCAGGGTTCCACACCCCGTTCGAGGGCAGCCGCATAAACGATTGGCTTGAAGGTGGATCCAACCTGACGTTTCGTAGTAAGTTTGACGTGATCGTACTCAAAGTAGTTGTGGTTAATTCCGCCCACCCAGGCGAGTATTCCTCCCGTTTCGGGGTCCATGGCCAGAAACCCTGCATTGAGAAAACGCAGGTAATGTTTTACCGAATCAATAGGACTCATTTTTACCTCTTTCTCTCCTTTCCAGGTGAAGATCGTCATGGTGACCTTCTTCTTCATTTCTGCTTCAATCTGCTTTTCGGTCAGCCCCTGCTCCTTTAATTTCTGATAGCGTGAAGATCTTCGCACCCCGTCTTTCAAAACCTGTGGCTGCTTGAACCAGGGATCGCGTTGTCCCCAGTGATTGTCAAACTTTTTTTGAACGGCTGCCATTTGCGTCTTCACCGCCTCTTCCGCGTATCGCTGCATCCGCGAGTCTAGCGTGGTGTACACTTTCAGGCCGTCCGTGTACAGGTCGTAAGGCTCCCCGTTTTCCTTTTTGTTGGCCTCACACCACGCCAGCAATTCGCGGCGGAGTTGTGAGCGAAAGTACGGCGCGAGTCCCTTGTGTCGTGTAATCAATTTATATTTCAGCTTTAGCGGCGTTTTCTGAAGTTTTTCTGCGCGGTCTGCTTCGAGAAGGTCGTACTTCGCCATCTGGGAAAAAACCACGTTACGCCTTTGCGTTGCCCGCTCCGGAAAGAGCCGGGGATTGTATAAGTGTGTGGCCTTTAACATGCCGACAAGCACGGCACCCTGCTCCAGCGATAATTTATTCGTGCGAACGGAAAAGAAACGCTGGGCTGCAGCATCAATTCCATACGTGTTGTCGGCGAACGGAATAGTATTCAGATACAAGGTGAGTATTGCCTTCTTGTCGTAGACGTTTTCCAGCCGCCAGGCAACGATCATTTCCTTTACCTTATTTACTGGCAGTGACAGAAACCCATGCGACTTGCGCGGGTAAAGATTTTTGGCAAGTTGTTGTGTGATCGTGCTCCCGCCACCCGCGGATTCATTTTGCAGAATGATCGATTTGACCAGCACCCGGAACAAGCTGACAATGTCGATTCCGTGATGGTCATAAAACCGGACGTCCTCGGTGGCAAGCAGCGCATCTTCGACATGCTTCGGGATATCCTCGTAGCGAATGGTTGATCGCTCCTGAATGAAATACCGGCCGAGCAGAACACTATCACGACTAAAAACTTCAGTGGCTGCCGGATTTTCAACCGATGCCAGTTCCTTACGATCGGGAAGACGCCCAAATACGCCCGCCCAAACCAGGCAGACGAACAGGACGAGCGAGGCTATAAAAGCGGTCGCCGCCGCCCCGGTGATGAGTAATACCTTCCGGAACAGCGGCTGACGCTTGAAAAATTCAATAGTACGAAACGGAAGACGCTTGAGCTTCCGGAGTATTTCGTGATTCATGGGCATTTGTCCTTTCAAAGAAACGGAACGTCCTTAGAAAAAATTGCAGCGGACAGAAGACCGGCTGTTTTATTCTTTAAGGGTAACGGTATCGCGACGAAAGGAAGAATACATTGATCATTATTCCTCACTTCCGAGACCGGTTGTTTCGCCGCCATCCTCCCGCTTCTCAACACCGCGTTTTTCTTCCCGGTTCGCGTTCTTCAGACCTGCTACCTCCTGCACCATTTTTTCCTTGAGGAATCCATATCCGGTGCCGAACTTGTAGGCATGCTTGCCGATAATGGCAATGGGGGTACTGATCAGCTTGGGATCGTTAACCATCAACGTAAGCATACTTTGCCGATCCATCATCTTTAGTCCTTCCTTGTGGACGCTAATATGGTCGTCATAGGTCGGATCGATAAGCTCCTCAATACCCACGTTCATTTTGCCGGCGACTTCGGCAAGCTGGGTTTCCGTAATTTTCTCCCTGGCCAGATCAAGTGTTTTCACACGAAAACCCTGGAGCGCTTCCACGTAACCCCGCGCTTTGCGATCGTCATGCTTGTCCGAGTTAAAAATAAGGGTAAGTTCCCCGGGCTGATTTTCAATCATATTCATAGTTAGTTTCTCATTTTGCCATGAATGCGGTAAGCATCCAGTGATGTTTCTCGATGTCGTGAATAAAACTTTTGACCATCTCTTCGGTACCTGAATCACCGAGGTCGGCGGCGACATCCACGACTTCGAACATGTGTTCCAATAGAATCC
>CBKWFZ010000005.1:0-20236 GCA_966673785.1 uncultured bacterium | reverse complement strand
AACCCATTTCATCGATAGCACTGTCCCGGACATAAGCAGGTACATGAGGACAAACACGATCGTCGTGAACGCATACGCTGAAGAATTGAGAACATCGCTGCGGTATGGTACGCCGAACCATGCATGAAGCGGGTCATGAGCAACCAGAATGACCAGAATAGCAACCGAGGTAAGTGCAAGCGGAATTTTTTCCTTAAGCGAAAAGAAGACTGGCGGGAATACACAGCTGGCAAGGATAACCACTCGGAACGTAAAGTAGTCGAGTTCGCCTTCGAGGTCATAGTATAGCGTCTTGGAGTAAATGGAAATGGCCATTACAGTTACCGGGATGAGTACCGAAAGCCATATCCTGCTGGCTTCGCAGAAACCGAAGTAGTTCAGGGCAAGGGCTACGAGTGCAAACAGACCGACCAATGGGATAATCAGCGCGATGACACTGTAGCCATACCATGCATAGTACAAGAACGCCAGGATCAGAACGGCGACGAAGAGTATAATACCGATAACATTGGACAAGTAGATGCTTCTCCTTTCCGAAGTGCCTGTTCCGTATTGAACACCGAGATTGGTCAGCGCGCTTAGGTATCGCATTCCTCCTTATCCAAAGTCTAGGTTAACTTACTTAAAAAAGGGTAAATATGCTAAAGTTCTGAAGTCCACAAAACGTACGAGGTCCCTTTTCAAAAAACCGTGGAATTGTTACCTTCGGAGATTGTTCCCTTTGTGAATTGACATGGAAAAGTTTGACCTTATCGTAATTGGCGCCGGTCCATCGGGGTATGCGGCGGCGATGCGGGCGCTGGATTTCAGGAAGAAGACGTTGCTTATCGAAAAGCACGGGGTAGGAGGCGCCGGGGTAACTAACGGGGCATTGTCGTCTAAGACATGGTGGGAGCTTTCGCGTTCGACCGCAGTGTTCCGTAAGAACCTGAAACGGTTCAACTTAGAGGTTCCCTCCGTCAACTATAAAGAGATTCAGGATGAAGTCATCCGCGCCGTGCAGGAGCGAAAGGCGATGCTTGAAGAGCACATGGAGCTGATGAGTCATTCTCATCTCGCGGACTTCCTTCATTTCAAAAAGGGAAAGGCCAAATTGCTGAGTCAGAACGAAGTTGAGATCGATATGGGAAGAGACCGCGAAGTGGTTTGGGGCGATTACATCATTCTTGCTACCGGGAGCAGGCCACGTTACCTCCCGGAGCTGCCAATTGACGAAAAGATCGTCATGACGAGTGAAGGTATCGAAATGATTGATGATTTTCCGGAAAGCATGGTTATCGTGGGCGCCGGTGTGATCGGTTGCGAATACGCGACAATTTTCGCCGGGTTCGGAAAAACGAAGGTTCATCTTATTGATAAAGGTGACCGGATTCTGCCTTTTGAGGATGCGGATATTGTTCACGTTATCGAGCGGAACATGGAGAACAACGGTGTACTCATTCACCGCAATTCCCGGCTTATCCGGATGGAGATCAGGAACGGACGTGTAGAGTACGAGTTGGAATACGACGACGGCGGTAAGGAGATCTTCAATGTGGAAAAAGCCCTTGTTTCCGTCGGACGCATTCCCAATTATGAAGACCTCTGGGATGATAAGGTGAATATCCATATTTCGAAACGCGGCATTGAAGATAACGATACCCAGACCAACGTGTCGAACATCTACGCCGTGGGCGACATTACGGCGGACATAAACCTCGTTAATGTCGGCGAGCTGGAGGGCCGGTATGCTGTCGAACGGATTTTCGGAAACCCGCGACGAAAGCTCGTCTACGAAAATATAAGCACCATTATGTTTCTCAATCCGGAGGTAGCCGGGGTAGGATTGAACGAAACCCAGGCCCGGGAAAAAGGAATCGATTACAAAGTTGTTACGTTGGACTACAGCTGTATTCCGCGCGCCATAGCGAAACGAAATACGCAGGGTTTTATAAAGCTACTGGTCACAAATGATGACGAGATGAAAATACTCGGTCTTAAGATTGTCGGCAATCACGCGTCCAGCGCAATCCAGGCAGTTGCCGTACTCATTTCGATGGACAAAGGTATCGAAGAACTTGCGGAATGCGTTCATCCTCATCCTTCCATAACGGAAGGCATACAGGAATGCGTGCGCATGCTTCTGGGCAAATCGCTGTTTAAGCCCGAAGTACTGAAAGGAAAACTCGCCTGCAGGATCAGCACCAGCGGCGTGTACACCGACATCCGTTTTTAAGACAGTTAAGGCTTTTGATGCCGGCTCTGGAGGACTTTCAATACGTCGGACAGCGTATAGTCTTTAGCTGCCAGTAAAACGAGATAGTGATACATCAGGTCTGCCGCCTCACCCAGGAAAAGGTCACGGTTAGAATCCTTCGCTTCGATGATGAGCTCCACCGCTTCTTCGCCGACTTTCTGCGCCACTTTGTTGATCCCGCTTTCCATCAGCTTGTTCGTATATGAACCGGAGACCGGGTTGGCCTTGCGATCGAGGATAAGTTGCTGCAGCGCTTCAAGTGTCCATGCGTTGTTGTCTTCCTTGAAACACGTATCGGCACCGGTATGGCAGACCGGACCCGTCGGATTCACCTTTATCAAAAGGGTGTCGTTGTCGCAATCCGGACGTATTTCAACAACGTTCAGAAAATTGCCCGATGTCTCACCCTTCGTCCACAACCGTTGTTTTGACCGGCTGTAGAACGTCACGCGCTTGTCGAGGACTGTCTTCTCGAAGGCTTCCTGATTCATGAAACCTAACATGAGTACCACCTTTGTCTTCGCATCCTGAACAACACAGGGAACGAGTCCGTCAAGTTTTGAAAAGTCGATGTCTGGATGTTGCGTCATAGCCGTACCGGAATTGCGTTAGCGTTCAGAAATGATTTTAGTTCAGGGATTGCGATTTCACCAAAGTGAAAGATGCTTGCGGCAAGCGCGGCATCAGACTTACCAAGAACAAAGGCATCAATAAAATGGCCCATGTTTCCGGCGCCGCCTGAAGCGATCACAGGAATATCAAGCAGATCGTGAAGCTTGCCAAGCGGATCGATTGCAAAGCCATTTTTTGTTCCATCGTGATCCATGCTGGTGAAAAGGATCTCGCCGGCGCCACGGTCCTGACCTTCCCGCGCCCAGCTGAACAGCTTCTTATCACTTGGCTTTTTGCCGCCGTGTGTATGTACGATCCATTGGTTATCGACCTTCCTTGCGTCGATTGCCAGCACGATGCATTGTGCGCCAAATGCGCGGGACAGTTCGTTGATCAGTTCAGGTCTGCGCACAGCCGAGGAGTTGATGCTGACCTTATCCGCACCGGCCTCGAGGAGGGGAGCGACGTCCGCAACGCTGCTTATTCCACCACCGACAGTAAAGGGTATGTTGATATGCCTGGCTATGTCGCGCACAAGCGTTGAAAATGTTTTCCGTCCTTCATCCGTCGCAGAGATGTCGAGGAAAACAAGCTCATCGGCGCCCTGACGCGCATAAAGCGCGCCGAGCTCTACCGGATCGCCGGCATCGCGGATGTTTACAAAATTTACACCTTTTACCGTTCTTCCGTCCTTGATATCCAGACAAGGTATGATCCTCTTGGTCAGCATTGCAATGTTGTGTTAAGGTTGAGCCTTCAGACTTCCGAGTTCTTCCAGCGTGATCCGGCCCTCGTAGATCGCCTTTCCGATAATTACTCCGTCGACGCCGGTCTCAGACAGGCGTTGAAGGTCCGTTACCGAACTTACGCCGCCACTTGCGGTCAGCCGTATCGTTGAATGTTTCGCAAGTAAGCGCTGGTACAACGACAGGTTTGGTCCGGACAACATTCCGTCGGTACTGATATCCGTACACGTTACCTGGGTAATACCTGCTTCAATGTAAGAATCGATAAACGCATCGATAGTGATTGCCGACTTTTCAGTCCATCCGCCAATGGCGATATTTTCTCCCTTTACGTCGGCACTAAGTATGATCTGGTCGACGTTGAATCGTTTGGCCCACGTCTTTACCAGCCCGGGGTCTTTGACGGCGATGCTTCCGAGATTCACCTTTCCAACGCCCAGGGAAAGCAAACGTTCGATCTCGTCTTCCGTCTTGATGCCCCCTCCGAAATCAACAACCATGTTGGTCGCCGACGTAATACGCTGGACGACGTCCCAGTTGATGACTTTGCCCGCCTTGGCGCCGTCCAGGTCAACAAGGTGCAGGTATTGCAGACCCGCGTTTTGAAACGACAACGCGACCGCTACCGGATCTTCATTGTAAACCGTTTTGCGGGCATAGTCGCCCTGCGTCAGCCGCACGCACTTCCCGTCTATGATATCGATTGCCGGAATGATCTTCATGATGCTCATTTTACGCGTAAAAAACTCTTTAGCACCTTTTCCCCGGCAAGCGCTGACTTTTCAGGATGGAACTGAACGGCGTAGAAA
The DNA here is from genome assembly GCA_966673785.1 of uncultured bacterium. Taxonomy (GTDB): domain Bacteria; phylum Bacteroidota; class Bacteroidia; order Cytophagales; family Cyclobacteriaceae; genus Ohtaekwangia. Next base: position 15,833 of record CBKWFZ010000005.1, on the reverse strand, counting down.
TTGTCCTTGTGTAATGCAGCCGAAAACGGACAGATGTACGCTGTGATTGCGGATGAACTCGCGGTGACCGGGACGTAATAGCTATGAACAAAATAGACAAATTCATTCTCCAGGTCGCGGCTCAGCCAGCTGTCAGTGAGGCTGAGCTGGTTCCACCCCATGTGAGGGACTTTCTTCGACGGTGTTGGAATAAAGCGTCTGACCTCCTCGTCAAATATCCCGAGGCACGATGTGTCGTTTTCCTCCGAGTGCCGGCACATCAACTGCATTCCGAGACATATTCCGAGTACCGGTTGTCTGAGTTCGGGGATAAGCTTATCGAGTTTTTTTTCCCGGAGAAACGTCATGGTAGTGCTCGCCTCGCCGACACCGGGGAATAGCACCTTGTCAGCTGCCTTGATTTCTTCAACGTCATCGGTTATCGTAAAATCAATGCCCAGACGCTCGAGCGCAAATGATACCGACTGCACATTGCCCGCGTTATACTTGATAATTACCAGTTTCATTACAGTAAACCTTTTGTAGTTGGGAGTTCGTTACCCTCGCGTTTCACAGCCATTCGGATCGCGCGCGCAAAGGCTTTGAAGATGGCTTCTATCTTGTGATGCTCGTTTTCCCCTTCGGCCTTTACATTAAGGTTGCATTTCGACGAATCGGAAAAAGATTTGAAAAAATGCAAAAACATTTCCGTCGGCATCTCACCGATCTTTTCGCGTTTAAATTCGGCTTCCCATACGAGCCAGGGTCTGCCACCAAAATCGAGTGCTACCTGCGCGAGGCAGTCATCCATCGGCAGACAGAAGCCGTAGCGTCCGATGCCACGTTTATCGCCGAGGGCGTTGAGAAATGCTTCGCCCAGAGCCAGCGCCGTGTCTTCGATCGTATGATGCTCGTCAATGTGAAGGTCGCCTTTAACTTTTACCTGCAGATCAACCTGACCGTGTTTTGAAACCTGGTCAAGCATGTGATCGAAGAAACCCAGTCCGGTATCAATGGCGGATCGACCCTTCCCATCAAGGTTCACGGAAATCTCGATGTCGGTTTCTCTTGTTGTGCGCCTTACGGTTGCTTTTCGGACGGGGCGGACAAGAAATTCGTATATATCTTTCCATGATGCGGTGACAAGCGCACAAGCTTCTTCAAGTCCGTTTTCGCGAATCATCTTTTCGCGACCACCATCGTCAAGGAAAATCGCCTTTGCCCCAAGATTCTTGGCGAGTTCAACGTCTGTCGGGCGGTCGCCGATGACGTAGGAGTTCGCGAGGTCGTATTCGCCCGAAAAAAATTCCTGGAGGAGTCCTGTTCCCGGCTTCCGTGTTGGTTTGTTCTCGTGCCCAAACGAGCGGTCTATAAAGATCTTATCAAAAGTGACTCCTTCATTACGGAATGCATCCAGCATTTTGGTTTGCGCCGGCCAGAAGTTCTCCTCCGGAAAACTCGACGTTCCGAGGCCGTCCTGATTGGTAACGATGACAAGCGTATAATCGCATTCGGCGGCAATTCGTCCAAGCCATGAGAAAACGCCTGGATAATACTCCAGTTTTTCCAATGAGTCGATTTGTTCATCCGGTGGCTCGAGAATGAGCGTTCCGTCACGGTCAATAAAAAGAACTTTCTTCATGCTTTTGTATCAGCTAGCTAAATGATATTAATGCTTCAATCAGGGCTTTGTTCTCCTCGGGCGTACCGACGGTGATGCGCAGACAATCGTCGCACAAAACCACCCGCGAGCGGTCCCGGACGATGATCTTTTTTTCCATGAGATACCGGTACACATCCCTGGCGTTCCGGATGCGCACCAGCAGAAAGTTCGCATCGGAACGAAAGACCTCGTCAACATGCTTAAGCGCCTTAAGACTTTCGGCAAGGACAGTGCGTTGCGTCCGGATCTCGGCCACACACTTGTCTTTATATCCTTCATTGGCAAGAGCCTGAAGGACGAGTTCCTGTGTCTGCACGTTGATGTTGTACGGATATTTTATTTTGTTGAGCACGGAAATGATGTCCGTTGAAGCGTACGCCATCCCACACCGGAGTCCGGCAAGCCCCCATGCTTTCGAAAAGGTCTGCATTACCACGAGATTCGGGAATTCCGCCAGACGGCTCAACCAGCTGGGTGAGGTGGCGAAATCGATATACGCTTCGTCGATCACAACAGGGCCGTTGAATTCCCGGATCACTCGCTCAATTTTCGCTGCACTCAGCAGCGCCGCTGTCGGATTGTTGGGGCTGCACAGAAATACGACCCGGACCGACGTATCGATGGCTGCGAGGAGTCTGTCGACATCGAGATCAAAATCAGGCGTGAGCAACACCGGCCTCACCGCGACGGCATTCACATCCGCGCACACAGCGTACATGCCATACGTTGGTTCGGTAATCAGGATGGCGTCACGATTCGGTTCGCAAAAGGCGCGGATAGTCAGATCGATCGCTTCATCGCTTCCGTTGCCCAGAAATATTTGTTCCGGGCTGACGCCTTTAATGGCAGATAATTTTTTCTTGATGGCCCACTGCAACGGATCCGGATAACGATTATACGGCGAAGGGTAGGGGTTCTCATTTGCGTCGAGGAATATTTCAGCCTCGCCCTGGAACTCATCGCGTGCCGACGAATACGGTTTCATCCTGCGAATGTTTTCGCGGATAAGACGGATAACGTCAAAATTTTCTTTACGGCTGATCATACATCCTTTTTTGCGCCCTTAATTTCCTTTAAACGAACTGCGATCGCCTGTCGGTGGCCCTCCAGTTGTTCGGCCTCAGCCATCTTCTCAACGACGGGACCGAGTTGGCTAAGCCCTTCGGCGGTTACCTGCTGAAACGTGATGTATTTCATAAAGCTTTCCAGTGAAACACCGGCATAGGCCTTTGCATAACCATTGGTGGGCAGCGTGTGATTCGTGCCGGAAGCATAGTCACCGATTGCTTCGGGTGAAAAATTTCCGAGAAACACCGATCCCGCGTTGGTGATCCTGGCAGCGATCGCATCGAAATTGCGCGTGTTGATGATCAGGTGTTCCGGGGCGTATTCATTGACAAATGCAATAGCGGTGTCCGTATCTTTGAATGAGAGTATTCTGCTATGGGCAAGTGCCTTTTCCGCGGTTTCCTTTCTGGGCAGTTGATTCAGCTGCTCTCCGATTTCTTTTTTTACTTTTTCAATCAGCTGCTCATCCAGTACAACAAGAATAACCTGGCTGTCTTCGCCATGTTCTGCTTGCGAAAGAAGGTCGGCAGCGACAAAGGCAGGGTTCGCCGTTTCATCAGCCATGACCAGCACCTCTGACGGTCCGGCAGGCATGTCAATCGCGACTCCTTCTTCGAGAACCAGCTGCTTTGCCTTGGTGACGTACTGGTTACCGGGGCCGAAAATCTTATAGACTTGCGGGATAGTTTCGGTACCGTATGCCATCGCGGCAATCGCCTGGGCACCGCCGACCTTAAAGATCGACGTAACGCCAACCAGGTCTGCAGCATAAAGAATGGCGGGATTGATCTTGCCATCTTTCGAGGGCGGTGTACAGAGTACGATTTCTTTGCAGCCGGCGAGGCGCGCCGGGATACCAAGCATCAACACGGTTGAAAACAAGGGCGCAGTCCCTCCGGGGATATAGATTCCGACCTTCTCGATGCCCACGCCTTTTCGCCAGCAGGTGACTCCTTTCATGGTGTCAACTTTCACGGTTTCTCTGCGTTGTGAGGCGTGAAACACTTCGATGTTTTGTGCAGCGGTTTTGATCGCGTCTTTCAGTGAGGTATCCAAAGTTGTTTTTGCTGCCTGAATTTCAGCCGAGTCAACCCGCAGCTTTTCGACGGTAACCTTGTCGAACTGGGCCGTAACTTCGCGCAATGCGTGATCGCCCGAATTCCGCACACGGTTCATAATGTTTCTGACGGAACTCTCGAGGAACCCCAGTTCGAGCTGCGGACGTTCACAAAGAGCTGTCCATTGTTTTGCGTCCGGGTTTTGATAAAGTGTCATGGTGTACAATTAAATTAGACAATCATTTTTTCAATCGGCACTACAAGGATTCCCTCTGCGCCACAGGACTTCAGCAGATCAATCTTCTCCTAAAAATCGTCTTTATCGACAACGGAATGCAGGGAACTCCAGCCTTCCCGCGCAAGCGGCACGATCGTTGGACTGCGCATGCCCGGGATAACGGACGTGATTTTCGGAATAGCTTCATCGGGACAGTTCAACAAAATGTATTTGTTGTTCTTTGCCTTTTTGACGGCCTCAATTCTGAACAAGAGCTTTTCAAGTATGGCTGTCTTTGCTTCGTCGAGCTGGGGATTCGCAATGATCACAGCTTCCGAGTAGATTACGGTCTCAACCTCCTTCAGTCCATTGCTCAGGAGCGTGCTTCCTGTACTGACAATATCACAGATCGCGTCCGCGAGACCTATGCCGGGTGCGATTTCTACCGAACCGCTGATCTCATGAATACCAGCCGTGATCCCGTTCTTTTTCAGGAATTCCTGAACGATGACGGGGTAGGAGGTGGCGATGTTCTTGCCCTGAAGCCATTGTACGCCGGTATAGTTTTCTGTACGGGGAACAGCTATGCAGAGCCGGCACTTGGCGAAATCAAGGCGTTTCACAATCGTATTGTTGCGCTGTTTTTCGATGAAGATATTTTCGCCGACGATTCCCACATCTGCAACACGATCCTCGACATACTGCGGAATATCATCGTCGCGCAGGAACAAAACTTCCACCGGAAAGTTGCGCGCCTGGGTCTTGAGCTGATCTTTTCCATTGCTGAATGCCAGGCCTGTCTCCTTTAACAAGGCAAGTGATCCTTCCTGGAGGCGGCCCGATTTCTGGATAGCGATTCGTAGTAGCGTATTCATTTCTTCTTTCATTTCCTTTAAAAACCTTCCTGCCGTTAGGCAGGAACCGAGCTAAAACAAAAAAGGCTCGTCACGTGGTGACAAGCCTTTTGGAATTTTTGTATTCTAAAACTCACACAGCAATGCCACCGATGATGCATCGTACATGATGATGGTGGTGTGCTGATGTGGTCAAAAACAGGTTCATTATTCGTAAAGCGCTGCTAAGAAATCAAATTGTTCTCAAAACTCAAAATCTTTTTTTGAAACGGGGCCGGTCACAGCCGGGCGCGACGGGCTTTTGCTACCCTAATAGCGTCGGCCTGGCGGAAATTACCGTTTTTGAAACTGCATTGACAACGTTTTCAACCGTGGTTTTGTTTTATTTGCAACCAATTCGGTTATGCGTTTCGCTCACTTTCTTCTCATAGTCATATCTATAACGATTTCGCTGTCGTGCTCCGAGAGCAAGGAGACCCGGCTGCAGCGTTTTTTGATTCAGGGTAACGAAAAGATTCGCGAACAGCAGTATGAGCAGGCTGAGCGATACTTCCGCGAGGCGTTGCGGCTGGATTCCTGTTTTGCTGATGCCTGGAACAACCTTGGAACTGTTTTCCACCGGCGTGCCAACCGCGCCGAAGCCCTGGCCAGCTACAATGCCGCGATTCAGTGTGAGCCCGCCTTCCTGCCGTCGCTGATCAACCGGGCAAATGTATATTATGAGATGGGGCAGTATGAACGTGCCCTTGCTGATCTGCGTGTCGTGGAGAACAAGAAGCCCGATACCACTGTTCTTCATCAACTCCGAGGGCTGATCTATTGGCGCCAGCGTGACGCGGACCGTGCGCGGCTGGAATTCAGGAAGACGCTGACGGGGAACGCCAATGATGCGGAAACCCACGTTAACATCGGTACACTCTTCCTGCTTGACAAAAATTACGATTCGGCCCGCTTTCATCTTGACCGGTCTCTCAGCCTGTCGTCGAATAACAGCGATGCTTTTAACGCAATGGCTATGCTTGAGGCGGCTGTCGGCAATCTCGCGGTGGCTAACGAATGGATGCAACGGGCCATTGAGCGCAGACCCGATGATGCCTATTATCTCAATAATAAAGCATATCTGCTGATGCTCGACGGGGCCTATCAGGAAGCATTGCCCCTGATAAATCAAAGTATTGTACTTGATCCGCTGAATGCCTGGGCCTACCGGAACAAAGGGTATTACTACCTGAAAACGGGACATCCCGACGAAGCGATCCGGCTGCTGAATCGCGCCGTCGAAGATGATCCTGCTGTCGAGAACGGCTACGCCTGGCTTGCCGAAGCCTACGCTGAAAAGGGTGAACATGAAATGAGCTGCAAGGCGCTGGCACAGGCGGTGGAGCGGAAACAGGTATCCCGCGACGAGTATAATGAACGTTGTAAATAATGTAAAAATGCAGACGGCATGTACTCCACTTTAATACGCGATCTCACGGAACGATTAAATCTGGCGCTGCCATCGGCGCTTGCACATGATCCATTGCGCGCGATACCTGTGGGAAACGTCGTTCCAAAATTCAGACATGCCCATCCGCCACGTCCCGGAAGTGTCCTGATCCTGCTTTACGAGGACGAGGGAAGCATCAAGTTTCCACTGACGAAACGGCAAGAGTACGCCGGAGCGCATAGCGGTCAGGTGAGTCTGCCCGGAGGAAAAGCGGAACCCGGTGAGGATGCTGTGAGCACGGCACTTCGCGAAGCCCGCGAGGAAATTGGAATTGACGTCACCAAGGTTGAAGTCATCGGAAGGCTAAGCGAGTTTCATGTAATCCCAAGCAATTTTATGGTCACGCCGATCGTGGCTTCGGTTTCCCAGACTCCGGAATTCAGACCGGATCCCTATGAGGTACACAAGATCATCCGTGGCGACCTCATGGAGTTGATCAAAGAGGACGCTGTTCAGGTGAAGGAAATAATTGCAGCAGGAACCTATCGCATGAATGCGCCGCATTTCGCGATCGAGAATGAAATTGTATGGGGTGCCACAGCCATGATGCTCAACGAGCTTCGTCTGATCGTCCGCGAAATTCTCAGGTACTGACCGTCATCCTGAACGCGTTATTTTGTAACTTATCGGGACATCTAACTACGGCACGATGGTCTCAGAAGAAGCTTACATTGAAATCAATAGACTCCGCGTCCATCCGGGCGCGCAGGTCCGGCTTTCCGACTACCCGACCGATTATCAGGGCAGCGAACTCAAAAAGAAAGAGCGTTTGCTTGAAGCAGGTCGTCGCCGGCTGGCAGAAATTCAGGACAAGTTGTATGCACACAATCGTTACGGCGTGCTGATTATTCTGCAGGCAATGGATGCTGCCGGCAAGGACGGTGCCGTTAAACATATTCTCTCAGGTGTAAACCCGATGGGCGTCAGGATCACAAGCTTTAAAGCGCCGACACCGCATGAGTTGGATTACGACTACCTGTGGCGCCACTCTGTAACGTTGCCCCGCCGCGGTGAGATAGCAATCCATAACCGGTCACATTACGAAAACGTTCTGGTAACGAGGGTACATCCCGAATACATCCTAAAGGAGAACATTCCAGGTATCGACACTGTCAGCCGTATTGACCAGGAATTCTGGAACAATCGCTTCAAGCAGATACGCGCATTCGAGCAAAATACGGCTGACAACGGCACCATTATACTTAAGTTCTTTTTGCATCTGTCAAAAGGCGAACAGAAGAAACGGCTTATCTCCCGTATTGACGATACTGCAAAGAACTGGAAATTTGAAGTGAACGACCTCCGTGAACGGAAGCATTGGCATTTGTATCAGGAAGCTTACGAGGATGCGATCTCGGCAACGTCAACTGATTTCGCACCGTGGTTTATTATTCCCGCGGACAATAAATGGTATACGCGCCTTGCTATCGCGGCTGTAATTCACCGGTCGCTTTCCGGCCTTTCCATCGATTACCCTGAAGTCAGCCACGCCCAACGTGAAGAACTTCATAAGGCGAAAAACGAATTGATGGAGGAAGACTGAACGCTTCTCAATACTGCTCTTCAAGGTGTACGATCACACCGCGTTCGGCGAGCGTATCGGCAAGATCGTTAATTTCATTCCGGTTCTCCCAGGCATTTTCCGTAAACACGACGAGCTCGAGATGCGCAAGCGATGCAATACTTTTAGGCGCCTGGATGATCTTGTTCTGGGAGATATCGAGGTTCCTCAGATCGCCGAGGTCTCCGATCCAATCCGGAATGACGACGAACTGATTTGCATTCATCCGGAGTACCTGAAGGTTCGTCAGCTTTCGCAAGGAGCCGGGAAGGGCGCTCAGGCGGTTATGGTGAATAAATAACTCGCGCAGGTTCGTAAGCCCGCCAATCTTTTCTGTAATAGAATATATTCTGTTTGAGGCAAGATAAAGTATTTCGAGATTCGTTAGCCGTGCAATGGGATCTTCAATCTTTTCGATCTGATTGAAGTACAGATCCAGAAAACGAACCTGTTTCATGTCGTACACGACATCCGGTATCGAGGTCAGACGATTGCTATACAGACTAAGCTCTTCCAGGTTTTGGAGTGTTGACAACGCGGCGGGAAGGTCGGCGATCTCGTTGTAGGAAAGTACGAGTTTTTTTAGACCGGTAAATTCAGCGAACGATTCAGGCACGTTGCTGATCTTGTTGTGGGGTAACCCCAGGTGTTTCAAGACCGGATTACCCCTGATGTTCCTTTCGGATAATTTGAGCTGGTTCTCGGCAAGATTCAGGCTGATAAGTGACCTGTTGCGCGAAATACCTGGAAATGTGGTCAGGTTGTTCCGCTTGAGATCAAGGGTGTCCAGCGCCCGAAGCCGGTGGTACCTTTTTGGTAACGACCTCGGTGCGTCGCCGCGGATAGCCAAATAGTTGATCGTGCCGTTCCGCGCTAACTTGAGTCGTTTCGGAGATTTATTGTTGTAGATGGCGACATACCCGAGTTTGCCGAGCTTGTTCAGCCGCCGGGGCAGCTTCCGGACATGCGTATCGACGAGTTCAAGTTTCTCGATATTCCCACATTTGAAAAGCGAACGCGGCAGTCGCGATGCGTGGTAATCGGAAATGCTTAATCTTTTCACGTCTTCGATCTGAACCTTGCCGGAAAGTACGTCGTTGATGGAGGTATAGTCGCTATTCGCCTTGTACACATACCGGAAACCAGTGACCCCGGCCTCAAATTTTTCCCGATAGACAGCGCGTACACTGTCGACCACCCGTGGCGCCGTACCCGACGAAGGGTTGAGCATCGCAGTAATCATCTGGTCAAGGTTACTCAGTTCAACTGAATCGGAGGGGCTCCGGTAGATCGGAATACGTTGTTGTCCCAGGAGTGGATGAAGCGCGAAAAAGAGTACACATACCGTCAGGAAGAGGCGCATATTTTTGAATAACTAAAGTTTTAGGTGAAGGTAAGGAGAATCTGTTTTCCCGCCTAATCCGCAGGGCTTTTTTCTTCGAATAATTGGCTTTGAAAACACGGTTAATAGCGTCAAAAAAACTATTTTTGGCGGTTCTAATAATGCAACATGAGTGAGATAAGACCAAAGGTTCCGGCTGATTATTCAGCCAGTAATATTCAGGTGCTGGAAGGCCTGGAAGCGGTGCGGAAGCGGCCTGCCATGTACATCGGTGACGTGGGCGTCAAAGGCCTGCATCACCTCGTCTGGGAAGTAGTGGATAACTCGATTGATGAAGCCCTGGCAGGGTATTGCGATACGATAACTGTCACGGTTAACGAAGATAACTCCATTACCGTTGTTGATAATGGTCGCGGTATTCCTACCGACATGCACGAAAAGGAAAAGCGGTCGGCCCTGGAGGTTGTAATGACCGTGCTTCACGCGGGTGGTAAATTCGATAAGAACACCTATAAGGTTTCCGGTGGATTGCACGGCGTCGGTGTTTCCTGTGTGAACGCCCTTTCTGAATTGCTTCAGGTCACCGTGTATCGCGAAGGCAAAATATTCGAGCAGGAGTACCAAAGAGGTATTCCCCAGTACCCTGTCCGGGTGATTGGTGAAGCTGAAAACACGGGTACGACTGTACGATTTCTTCCGGATAAACAAGTGTTTTCCGTCACAGAATACAATTTTGAGACGATTGCTTCGCGGCTACGCGAACTCGCCTTCCTGAATCCCGGTATCCGCATTCTTCTGAAGGATTTGCGGGAGAAAGATGAGAAAGGCGACGCAAGGAGTGATGAGTTCCTTTCCGAAGGAGGATTACGGGAATTTGTTGAATACATCGACGCAACCCGGGAAAAACTCATAGCGGCGCCAATTTATATTGAAAACGACCGCAGTGAGATTCCCATCCAGGTTGCGATGAGCTATAATACGTCATTCAGCGAAAACCTGGTGTCGTACGTAAACAACATCAACACGCATGAAGGGGGAACACACGTGGCAGGATTCAGGCGTGCACTCACCAGAACGCTTAAGACTTATGCCGAAAAATCCGGGTTGCTTGAGAAGGTGAAGATCGATATCAGCGGCGACGATTTTCGTGAAGGGCTTACGGCGGTAATCTCGGTAAAAGTTGCAGAGCCGCAGTTTGAGGGTCAGACAAAAACGAAACTGGGTAACTCGGATGCTATGGGCGCGGTGGATACCGCGGTCGGGGAAGTGCTTGCCCACTATCTGGAAGAGCACCCACGTGAGGCGAAACTCATCGTTAACAAGGTGATCCTTGCGGCACAGGCCCGCCATGCGGCAAGAAAGGCACGCGAAATGGTTCAGCGCAAGAACGTTTTGTCCGGCACCGGACTCCCCGGTAAGCTCGCCGACTGCTCGAGTGCGGATCCCAGTATCAGCGAACTCTATCTTGTTGAGGGTGATTCAGCAGGTGGATCGGCAAAGCAGGGAAGGGATCGCAACTTTCAGGCTATACTTCCCCTGCGCGGAAAGATCCTGAACGTTGAAAAAGCGCAGGAACATAAGATCTACGAGAACGAAGAAATCAAGAATATCATTACGGCGCTGGGTGTGAGCTTTGGTACGCCGGAAGACGATAAGGCGCTGAACCTTTCAAAGCTTCGATATCACAAGATCATAATCATGACCGATGCCGATGTCGACGGAAGTCACATTCGGACGTTGATCCTGACTTTCTTCTTCCGTTACATGAAGGACCTTATCGAGAGCGGTTATGTCTATATCGCGCTTCCGCCTCTTTACCTCGTGAAGAAAGGCAAGGAAGAACGGTATTGCTGGACGGAAGAAGAGCGCGAGGCAATCGTAAAGGAACTCGCCGGAGGCAAAGAGGATTCCGTAAATGTGCAACGTTACAAGGGTCTTGGTGAAATGAACCCTGAACAGCTTTGGACCACAACAATGGACCCGGCGAGACGATCTTTGAAGCAGGTAAGTATCGAGTCGGCAGCCGAGGCTGACCATCTGTTCTCGATGCTTATGGGTGACGAGGTTGCACCCAGAAGGGAGTTTATCGAAAAGAATGCGAAGTACGCGCGGATCGACATTTAAAAACGTGCGGTTAAGAATCGGGCCGTATGGAAGAAACGTTATCGACCACAGACAAGCTTAAACAGCAAATTCTCGAAAGCAATTATGTAAGTCGCGATCTGAGCTGGCTGCAGTTTAACTACCGTGTGCTCGATCAGGCGCAGAATCCGGAGCGCACCGTATTTGACAGACTCAAGTTTCTGGCAATTACGGCTTCCAACCTGGACGAATTTTGCACCATCCGTCTCGGTAGTCTTTACAACTATCTTGATTATGGTAAACTTCGATTTGATTATAACGGACTGCGTGAGGAACCTTTTCGCAAGCTGCTTCTGACCGAGATGCGACGGTTCTGTACGGATCAGACCAACTGTTACGTTAATGAGCTAAAGCCGTTGTTCCGGCAAAACGGCTTTCAGCTCGCAAGCTACGAAGACCTTTCCGTTGACGATACCAAACGCGTAAAGGAGTATTTCAACAACATCATCTTTCCGATGTTGACGCCGATGGTGTTCGATAGCTATCACACCTTCCCAACGCTGATGAATAACCGGCTTTTGCTGGGTGTGGTAACAAAGAATCCGAATGAGGGTGTAAATCAGCAGAAAGTCTCCTTTATTCAGATTCCACAAAACCTTCCTCGGTTCTATGAGATTTCGTCCGACGATCTCATTCAGTTTGTGCCGTTGGAAGAGATCATCCGGAATAACGTGTACCATCTCTTCCGGAATGTTGAGATCCTCAGTACCAATTTGTTTCGCATCAACCGTAACGGAGACTTCACATTGGAAGAAAGTGAAGATATCGAATCAAACTTTCTTGAAGACCTCAAGCGTAAGCTGAAAACGCGACGTACCGGCAGGGTGGTTCGCCTCGAGGTTGAAGAGAATCCCGATCCCTGGATGATGCGCCTGCTTAAGATTCAGTGGGACCTCGACGAATACAACATCTTTTATGTTGCGAAGAACAGTCTGATGGATTATGCGGGTCTCAATCAATTGTTGGCAAACAAGGAGTTCAAAAGTAAGCGTACGCCACCGCGTGAACCTGTAAATCCGTTGAATTTTCCGGAGCTTGGAACACGTGACCTTTTTGAAGTACTGAAAGAGCGCGATATACTGCTTCACCATCCGTACAACTCGATGGAGCCGGTGCTTGAACTGCTCGAGAAGGCCGCGGACGATCCATACGTGCTTTCCATTAAAATAACAATCTACCGCGTTGCACGCGACTCGCGGGTCACCGCTGCGTTGTTGAAGGCCGCAGAAAACGGTAAGCACGTTTCTGTTCTTTTTGAAGTGAAGGCCCGGTTTGACGAGGAGAATAACCTCCGGGAGGCGCAACGACTGCAGAAGGCCGGGTGTTTTGTTATCTATGGCGTAAGCAGTCTGAAGACCCACACGAAGCTTCTGCTTATTGTTCGCAAGGAGGGTGATGATAAGGTGTATCGTTACGTTCACCTTTCGAGCGGAAATTACAATGAATCGACGTCGCGACTGTATGTTGATATCGGGCTGCTGACAACCCGGGAAGTATATGCTCACGATGTTTCCGAGTTCTTCAATGTTATCACCGGTCATTCGCAACCGCTGTCTTACAGGAATCTGATCACTTCACCGCGCGATATGCGCATTCAACTTTGTAACCTTGTTCGCAAGGAAGCCGAGAATGCGAAAAACGGAATTCCTGCCGGAATAGTCATAAAGCTCAATTCACTTCAGGATAAAGAGTTCATCGATGAACTTTACGCCGCTTCACAGGCTGGTGTTTCCATCAAGCTAATCGTCCGTGGTATGTGTTGTCTGCGGCCGGGCCGGGCGGGGGTGAGTGATAATATCCAGGTGATTTCAATCGTCGGAGAGTATCTCGAGCATTCGCGGATTTACTACTTCCATAACGCCGGTGATCCTAAAGTATATATTGGGAGTGCTGATGCCATGGTTCGAAGTTTCGACCGGCGTATCGAATCGCTCTTTTTGCTGGAGGAAGATATCTTGCGACGTCAGGCAATCAATAACCTCCGTTATAATCTGCGCGATAACGTCAACGCGTACCGCATGAACGAGGATGGAACGTACGAGCGACTTCACTCGGACGGCGCACCGCCGTTCAATATCCACAAACAGTTTTACAACGTTACGCGTGACGATGTAATGGAGGCGAAACTATTTTAGGATGCTCATCCGCTCAGCCCGCTACCAATAGGAGGGGCACTCAATTCCCTTGTGCAGTTTCGGAATCTTGATCCGGTAGTTCACCATGATTTCATGGCTTCCGTTGGAATACAAACGGATGTCCGAGGTTGTGATATCATAGGCATAACCCACATGGAAGTTGTCATTGATCTTAAGCTCAAACAATCCGATGAAGGAATCCCCGAGGCGGTAAGATCCGCCAAGACTCACCACATCATACAATATCACCATCGTGTTAAAGTCGAAACTCAGCGGGGCATTTTCCTGGATCCGGATCAATGTGGAAGGCGAAACTTTTACGTTCTCTGAGAGCTTACGCGTAGTGCCGGCCATCAGGTAGTAGTATCGTTGCTGGCGTCCGGATGGTGTGATCAGTTCGCTGAATTCTTCATCGATGACGTCGATGGTTCGGTTGTTGACGATGTACGGAACTGAGAAGCCGGCGTACAGGTCGCGGCTTCGGAAGAAAATTCCGGCACCGAAGTTAGGATTGAACTTTGTGATCGCCCCGACTTCAGCGCCATCACGGGGATCGGTTTTAAGGTAGTCACTCTTCAGTGTATTGAAGCCCCCCTGGAGTCCCATCGAAAGAATGGCGGGGTTTTTCCTGTTTGTAAGCGGAATCTTGTACGCGTATGCGACATAAAGACTGTTGTCGGAGTGTACACCGATCTCATCTTTACCAAAGAGGACGCCAAGTCCCACACGCGCTTTACGGAATCCGGAATGCAGACTTGCTGTCAATGTCTTTGGTGCTCCTTCAAAGTTCACCCATTGATTGCGGTAGATTGCCGTCGCGCTGAGCTGGACGTGCGTTCCCGCGTAGGCGGGATTTACGACCAGCGGGTCGAACATATACAGCGACTGAATGGGTCGCTGCTGGGCGAAAGCGGTCCAGGACGCCAGGCAGAAAACGACTGTAAAAATTATCCGCATCTCATGTTTTTTAACACACTTGTATTCATTGAGCTGGCACCGCCTTTCCTCGGGGAAAGCGGCGCTGCCGTTGTTTATCGTACGAGTTCGAGGTATCCTGTTCGCGGCTTCGATCCATCGCGTTTATCGATGATGTAGAAGTACGTTCCGACAGGGAGCACGTTACCCGTCATGTACAGGCCCCGCTTCCCGATCCCCTCGAAGACCGTTTCCCCGTTGTCGTATCCATCGGCTTCATAGACCAGTACACCCGAGCGATTGAAGATCTTCACATTGTTCAGCGGGAACCGTGAAATACAATCAATCACCCATTTATCGTTCCGGCCGTCGCTGTTCTGCGTCACGAGATTATAATTCCGGATATCCGTACGAACTTCCGTCCGACCGGTCTGTACACAACCTTTGTTTGTAGTTACTTCAACCAGATAGAATCCGGGGAACAAACCGGTCACATAACTTCCCGTACCAGCGTCGAAGCCGGTTTTTTCCTCTGTCCAAAGTATTGCGTCCGAAGTAACGTCAGCCGGATCAAGCGTAAGCGTGATCGTACCGTTTCCGACTCCGCCGCCGAGGTCGGAGGGGACGTCCTCGCAATAGGATGCAGTGGTCTCGAAAATGAGTTCCGGAATCACGGTGATGTCGTTAACGCGCGTTACTATCGGAAGTGAAATACAACCGGTTTCGCGATTCTGCGCGTAGACGGTGTAATCACCTGCCCCCAGATCCCTATAGTCTGGATCCGCCATATCCGCCGTAAGCAATTCAGGTTCTGTCTTTGTGCCGGTAATGCTGCCGTTGTACCAGAAGAAGTTGTGTGTAAACGTCACATCGTTGACGTGTGCGGTTACCCAACCGTCATCGAGATCGCATCGGCTGTCATCCTGAACCGTATATGCCGTAGGTGACTCGCCTGGCATCCTGGAATCCGGAAGCTGTTCTGTCATCACGGCCTCACACATTGTCTGCCGGTTCACGACACGTACGGTGAACATCAGGTCCGTATTACTGTTTTCGGTGCCGACGCCGATCAGGCGATCGTTGGTGCCTATCGGGGCACCCGTTGCATCGGTGCCGGTGTGCCAGAAGAAGTCATAGCCACTCGAAGGTTTTCCTCCATCCGCGACAGCGAGCAATTGCCCGTTGGGCTGAGCGGTATAACAATTGATCAGCGGGTTTTCGACAACGATGTCGAGCACCGGATCTTCGCGTTGATTTGGAATCTCGATTTCCTCAACGACAATACAGCCGGTGTTTTCATCAGTGATCTTGACGGTATAAATATCAAACGCGTCAAGCGCGGTCACGTGCCATGTTCGGTTAGTCAACTGGTCGAATCCAGGAGAAGGAGGCATGTCATTGTCGAATCCG
>CBKWFZ010000004.1:0-20771 GCA_966673785.1 uncultured bacterium | reverse complement strand
ACCGGTCACCCGACTCATTTCTCGGATGTAATGACAGCCGCTGAATGATAGAAAGTCATTGGGTTATACCCGATCGAAGACACGACCACGTGATCGCTACGCCCGGGTTGAAGCGTCAACCGTGTCGTCTTACTTACCCTAAAAAATCACCGGGATAAGAACTTTTGTCTACGGGTTTACCGTTACCGCCATATACACCTTGCTATGATGAAGTACAGAAAGTTCAGGGTATTTGATAATTCGATCGAGGCGAATCTCGCCAAGGATAAGCTGATGAATGCCGGGATTCCATGCTTTCTCGCCAATGAAAATGTTACGACGCTCCTTCCAAATCTGAATTTTATCCATGGCGGTGGCATACATCTTATGGTGAACCAGGAAGAATATGCCGCGGCGGAACGCGTCTTAACGACCGATGACAGCGATGATGTCACCCGGAACGACGGATAGTTCGGTCCAAGCTGCGGGATACGGACGGAGGTAACATCATCAGTGAACTTCCTCCGTTTGGTGTTTCGGTAATGCGACGCGTCATGATGGAATCTGATCGAGAATGTGGTTCAGCCGGTCTGAAGTGAAAGGCTTGAGCAGGATTGCATCAATGGCACCATACTGTTCATGGCCACGTACGTCATGAAGGAAGTCGGCGGTCATCAGAACAATTGGGATGTCAGCGGCGTGAGAACGAAACTTGTCGAGACTTTGGATCGCCAGTCCGTCGGGGAGGTTGTTGTCCAGTAGAATCATCGCCGGGCGCGTCTCCGAAAGAGATGACTCCGCTTCGCGGATTGATCTCACGCAACGTGCAACATAGCCCCTGCTTCTCAGGTGCAATTCGAGGAGGTGGCTCAGGTCAGGGTCATCCTCGGCAATCAGAATTGTTCTTTTCATGTGAACAGTCCAGGTAAAGAACAATACCTGCAGGGACTTCCTGAAACAGTTGGGCGGTTGGATGGCAATGTATGCTTTGTGAGATTTTCTTCACTTTTTATCGGTTGACAGTCACATGCACCGTTATGATGTTTTCCCCAGATCACGCATGGCGGAAAACCGACATATTCCCGGTTGATTCAAAAGCAGGATCGGTTGCATTTTTGGCCGTCGAATGGTAAGGCGCGTTAACTGAATGCCCGGTAGCCTTTCCGTTAAAAGGCAGTAAATGGGGAACGGCTGGCGGAATGACAGCGATCGCGTAGGAATCACCCTACTTCTCATTCGGGTAAGGAGCTGGAAACCAATGCAATAATATCGTGTTTGCAAACGTGCATTTTTGCATTGAAATCATGCGTGCTATGCGGAATTGGATTGTGTTGGTTGACGATGACCTTGATATGCATTATATCTACCGAAAGGTCTTCTTTAAACTCGGACTCGCTGACGCCATCAGGCTTTTTGAAAGTGCGGAGGAAGCGCTGGACTTTTTGCGCGACCACTCCGGCGAGGTGAGAATCATTTTTTCAGACGTGAACATGCCTGCGATGGACGGGCTTGAACTCCGCCGCGCGATTGCGCGGATGCCGGAATGCAAATCAATTCCATTTATATTTCTGTCAACCAGCGCCCATCACCGGGATGTTAACCAGGCGTATGACCTCATGGTGCAGGGTTTCTTCCAAAAGGGCCTGACGATAAATGATATCGAAAAAAGTATACGTACTGCCCTTGACTACTGGGCGAAGTGCGTGGTGCCGGCGTTTTACCCCGCCGTCACCTATGCAGGTTCGGCGCTGTGACGAATTTCTGATGTCCGCCGGCGAATATCATTGAGCCGGAAAATCAAATTGTCCTCCTTTCGGAAATCCGGACAAGTAAATTTTTGCCCACTAAAAGGCTTCCATACGGATAAACACGTTGAATTTCGTTCTTTGTGAACTAAAACCGTAAAGCTCATTGGGAAACGTCGCTACCATTCCGTTCCTCATCGTGATGCTGTCCTTTTCGGTCGCCTCAGCGCAGAAGAGGAACGCGTCGTTTATTCTGGATATGCGCGAAACTTCCATTCCAATCCACGTTGATGGAATCGCAGAGCCTGCCTGGGACAGCGCGGATTTAGCTTCTTCCTTCTTTATGGTGCTTCCGATGGATACCAGCAAGGCTGTTACACGGACTGAGGTAAAAATGACTTACGACAAAAGAAACATCTACCTCATCGCGACGTGCTTTCACGCCATGCCTGGCCGATACTATGTCGAATCACTCCGTCGCGATTTTGTTTTCGGCAAGAATGATAACTTCCTCGTTTTTATTGATCCCTTCGATGATAAAACCAACGGATTTTCCTTTGGCGCCAACGCTGCAGGCGCACAATGGGACGGCACCATGTACGGGGGCGGAGCCGTTGATCTTAACTGGGATAACAAGTGGACATCAAAAGTTACATACGATGACGAGAAATGGGTCGTGGAAATGGCGATTCCGTTTACCACGATTCGCTACAAAAGGGGAATCACAGAATGGGGAATCAATTTCAGCCGGCTCGACCTGAAGACAACTGAAAAGTCAAGCTGGGCACCCGTTCCCAGGCAATTCCCTACGGCATCGCTTGCGTATACCGGTGTGTTGAGATGGGACAAACCGCCACCGGATCCCGGGTTGAATATTTCGGTGATTCCCTACGTTGCTGCAAGCACGTTCAAGGACCATGCAAGTGGCGTGCCTTCCGATCAGCAGCTGAAAGCCGGAGGTGATGTGAAGATCGCAGTGACTTCAGCGCTGAACCTGGATCTCACCATTAACCCGGACTTCTCGCAGGTTGACGTGGACCGGCAGGTGACAAATCTGGAACGGTTCGAACTTTTCTTTCCGGAGCGCAGACAGTTCTTTCTTGAAAATGCCGACTTGTTTGCGGAATTCGGATACTCGGCGATACGGCCATTTTTCTCGCGCCGGATCGGTCTCGGTGTGCCAATCAGAGCCGGGGCGCGTCTGAGTGGAAAGCTGAATGAAGACTGGCGTATCGGCTTGATGGATATGCAGACTGCCCCCGTAAAAGAAGACAACCTGCCTGCGCAGAATTTCGCAATCCTGAGTCTCCAGCGAAGAGTATTTGCACGTTCCAACCTGACGTTTCTTTTTGTAAACAAAGAATCCGTTAACTACGAGACGCCGGAGGACCCTTTGACTCCGGTATATTCGAAATACAACCGGAATGTCGGCCTTGAGTATAATTTGTTTTCGCCAAACAACCAGTGGACCGGGAAGGCCTTTGTGCTCAAATCATTCAGCCCCGGCGTGTCGGGACGCGACTTCGTGCAGGCTGCACATCTGCAGTATAATAGCCGTCATTGGAATATTCAGCTGCTTGAAGAACAGGTTGGTCGCAATTACAGGGCGGAAGTAGGTTTTGTGCCGCGTACGGGTTATGTCAAGATCAATCCGTCGATCGGGTACCTGTTCTTTCCAAGAGGAGGAATTGTGTTGAGTCACGGCCCCCGGATCAGTTCGACACAATATTTCGACGAATCGCTCCGAAGTACGGATTACCTGAACCTGTTCTTCTACACCGTCAATTTCCGCTCGCAAAGTGTGCTTACACTTGTGCTGATCGACGAGTATGTGAGATTGCTGCAGCCATTCGATCCCACGGCGCTGGGGAAGGAGACCCTTGCAACGGGAACGCGGCATCAGTGGAACGCATTTCGCCTTGACTTTGTGTCGAAACCGCAGAGCCTTTTCCGGTATGCATTCAACAATCGTTACGGCACGTATTACTCAGGCGGAAAGTGGATTGTGCTTGGGGGCGAACTTGGCTACCGGTTGCAGCCCTATGTCAGCTTTGCCGTGAATGCGAACTATAATGATATTCGGCTTCCCGATCCGTGGGGTCGCAACTATTTCTGGTTAGTCGGTCCCCAGCTCGACGTGACCATGACCAACAAGCTTTTCTTTTCTACTTTTCTGCAATACAACGAACAGACTGACAACGTCAATGTGAACAGCAGGTTTCAATGGAGATACAGCCCGGCTTCTGACTTGTTTGTTGTGTACACCGAAAATTACCTTCCGGAGAATCTTGCCGTGAAGAACCGCGCGCTGGTTGTGAAGCTCACTTATTGGTGGAATCGATAATGCGATCCGGTGCCGTGACCGTCAGTTCTCCGCTCAGCAGTTGTGCTATTACGCGCGTGACTCCATGTTCCGTGTTGCTTCCCGCCCGAAACCGCGATGCGTTTATAACCTCCGGGTGCGCGTTAGCCATGGCGAAACTGTAGTGTGCCTCCTTCATCATTTCGAGGTCATTGAGATAGTCACCGAATACCATCGTTTCGCTGGCAGTCACGCCGAGTGTCTGTTGTAAAATACGTAGCGCGCGCCCCTTGTTGGCTAACGGATGCGACAGATCGAGCCAGATCTTTCCGGATACTTTTACCTGCAACATATCCTGTTTGGTGCGGAAGTGCTGATAGCTGTGACGTTCTGCGCCTTCAAAATCGCATAGTGCAATTTTCAGAAATTCGTCATTCCGGACTTCAAGGAGGTTATCAACGATCGCATAGCGATCGTAGTAAAGACTGAGTTTTTCGACGAATTCGGGTATGTTGTTTTCGACATACGCCTGTTTCTTCCCGCAAAGGATGGGATACACGCCGGGAAGAGCCCGGGCCGCGTTCACCTGCGCGAGCGCGACTTCAGGATCCATCGCCTGGACGAATATTTCGCGGTCATCGTGAATTACAAGACTGCCATTTTCGGCAATGAACGAAATGTCTGTTTTATAGCTGTCTAATTTCTTCAGCATATTGAAGTATTGCCTGCCGCTGGCGGCGGCAAACACGATATCGCGGCGCCTGAGCTCTTCGAAGACGGTATCAAAGTCAGGCGGCAGCGCGTGGTCATTATCCAGCAGGGTGCCGTCCATGTCGGCAGCTATCAATCGTACGGCGTGTTCAGTCATGTGTGGTACCCGGGTTATTTCCGGTGTGCAAAAATATCAATTCCAGTGAGGGAAAGTTAATCGTTACGGCGATTCATAATCAGTTCCATGATGGTCGTCGTCAGTCGCGACTGATGAACGCAGGTAATGCCTGACCGATGATACTGTTCCACCCATCAGCAAAATTTGTTCTGGCCAGCTCGGGTACGTCGGCAGGAAACGTATCCAATCCGTAATGCCGGAGAACCAGCACCGTCTTTCCCGCCTCCTCAAAGATCTCCCATACGACATACGACCGTCCTTCATATCCGGGGTACTCCCATGTATAAGTAAGTTTTCTCCCGGTGATGACTTCGATCACCTTACAACGGTGCGGCCACCTTCGTTTTTCGCTTCCGGCGGTGAATTCGAACACAAAACCCGGTTCTGGTTTAAATTCTTCGAGATCGAAGTACCACTGCTTCATTTCGTTTTTTTCCGTCAACGCCCGCCACACACGTGATAACGGCGCATTGAACTCCTTTCGAACAGTAACTGGTTCCTCGTCCTTCACGGTTTCCCATAGCTGTGGATAATCGGTGAGAAGCACCTTCCGGTACTCCTTCTTCAAACGGTTTCCCTCGTCTGTCGGGCCAGCGCCAAAAGGAAAGGGTTCCGTTCTTCCTGCGAGCACGGTCTCCAGCTGATCGATAATCTGATGCCACCCAGCGGAAACGCTGATCGCGTAATCATCGGTAAGGCGGGAGTACGTAAGGGTAAGTAGCGTAGCTTGTGCACCAAGTCTGCTAAGCTTCCAGGATGCAAGTTCATTCTCCCACTCGAACTCGAACAGATGTGGTTTTTCCATTGTCACAATGCGCGCTTTGCTGACGGTTCGTTGCTCATCTTCGAATTGTATTAAAATTTCACCCTCGGGCCTGAAGTCGCCGCAGATCATAGCAAACCAAATTCTAAGCTTTTCAGGATTGATCAATGCATCCCAGACGACATCGATGGGATGATTGAGCGTCCTTGATAACACCACTTTAAAGCCGTCATTTTCTTTTGTTACTTTTCCGAGGTTTTTTTGCATAATCCTTCGTTTTAGAGTCTTTTTGAGAATGGTCGAGATAAGATTCAAGCGCATCTAATTTCGATGTCCAGAATTTCCGGTACTGGTCGACCCACATGGACACTTCATTAAGTTTTCCGAATCGCGCTTCGCAGTAGCGCTCGCGGCCCTGCTGGTGAATAATCACAAGTCCGCATTCCGAGAGTATCTTGATGTGTTGGGAAATTGCCGGGCGACTGACTGTAAAGTTTTGCGCGATCGTATTTAGCGTCAGTGGTTTTTGGGCCAGCAGGCTGATAATGGCGCGCCGGGTGGGGTCGGCAATCGCCTGAAAAACATCTCTTCGGGTTTCCATTACTAATATGTAAGTGTATGCTTACAAATGTAAGCGTAAGCATTCACTTACCTAATAAAAATTGAAGAAAATGTTTAGCGGGGGGACAGTGGCTCTTTTATTTCATCAGAGACCGGGCTTCCCGAAACCATCTCCAGTGCCTTGAATATGAACTCGTCTTCGGTTAGCCCCGAGCTGGCGACAACCTTTTTTAACGCTTCATTCGTTGTTGGGAAAATAGAAGTAAGGTCGACCTTCCATGCGCCGTCCTCCTTATTGAAAGTAAAGTACATCGGCGTTGGTGTCCCGTTTGCCAGTGCCTGCCCTTTGGCTGATGTGCCTTCTATTGAAACATCACCGATACTGATCACCATGACCGAGTTTTTGCCGATCATGCCGTTGTCGATCGCGTAAATCAAAAAGTCACGCCCCGTCATTGTCTTCATGCGCTCAACGGCCACACGGTGACGTGCGGTGTAAATGTTCATGCGATCGATCATGGGCTGTTTTTCCAACTCATCAGGGGTCGCATGAAGGGCCATGTCGAGGATTTGTTCATAATACACAACGGTCGTGTTGTCAAGGTAAGCGACCGCCTCGTCACCCTTTCCGGCGAGAATCTCTTCCTTGTATTTTGCGAACGCCTCTTTCACCGCCGATGGCTCATTATCCTGACCGGTGGCAACAACGAACATTAATGTCTGGATAACTAACAGGAGAATTTTCATATACGGGGATTATGTGGAAAAATTAGTGATCTTTTGGCTAGTCGATATTGTTACGAGCCGTTAGCATTAACGACAAAGGCGCTCATTCAGTATCCGGGGGAAGACCCAGGGGCGACTCGGAGTAGGATTTTTCAATGATTTTACCGTCAAAAAAATCGAGTCTGATCAATCTATTGCGTGCCGGATCTTTGAAAGTGATCCGCCGGACAATTGATCCATTGATTATTGGAAAATTCCGGATCGTGTCACCGCTCTTGAAAAAATAGGTCTCCAATAGCAGTGTGTCGTTATAGTATGTGGCTGATCGAAACAGTTCTCCCGACTCATACCAACTTTGCGAGTTATGATGTTTCCGACCATTCAGCAGAAATGTCTCACCGGCAAGGAGCCCGCTATGGAAGTATTCGCTGCGGCTGGTCAGGTTTTCATTTATGGGATAATCCTCTACTATAAACAGGGATTTCGTGTTATAGACCTCCTTGCTCACAGTAAAATCCATCGTTACGACAAGCCAGCCAAGCATGGTGAAAACACAGATACTGATTGCTAAAAGAATTAACCGGATGTTAAGTGAGTCAAAGACAGTGCGGCGTACGTTGCGCCGGATTCGCATGCTGATTTCCTCAGGGTCGGCGTTGTCGGGATTACCTTTGATCTTCTTAGCCTCCTCCTTATAGCGGTCACGCAATGACTTCTTTTTGCCAAGCAGCTCACGGTTATACCGGAGCGTGTCATTCATTTGTTTAAGCGAGCCAAAACCGATATTCATGTGACAAAAGCTAACGACGTAGTTCAAGATAGCAATTTTATGGATACGAATTCACACTTGAAACTCCCGAACTTTTTAATCCTCAAACATATCAGCAGATCTGCGCACGCCGGAATTGCTCGCGTATCGCTTTCATATGCAAGGTTTCATCTACTAATCCTTGAATAAGCGGCGACCATTTCCATCCCGTGCCAGTTTTTGAAGAATAACATTCTTTTCGATTTGAGTCCGCGCATGCGAAAGCGCTTTTCTAAGATAAGCGCTCGATTTTTGTTCGTCGATGTTTCGGTAAAGTTCACCCAGTAACGTATAGTAGTATGGATTCCCTTCCAGTTTTAGCTTTTCCGCAGCGGTGATCGCTTCCACTTCGCCTTTAACTTTTGCAAGGGCGTACGTTCGGTTCAGGGCAGCTATAGGAGAGTAAACAAGTGCGAGGAGATTGTCATAAAGGTCAAGAATGTTTCTCCATTTTCCGGTCGAGTCATCCTTGCGTGTATGCCAATACGCGATTGCCGCTTCGAGGTGATACCGTGTGAGCAGGGAACCGGAAGCTGATCGTGCAAGGAACTCCGCTCCCTTTGCAACAAGTTGGTGATCCCACAACGATTCATCCTGGTCGTCATATAATACAACCTCACCGTTACCGGCAATACGTGCTGCAAAGCGGGAAGCGTGAAAGCTCATCAATGCCAGCAGGGCATAAACTTCCGGTCTTGCCGTGTTCGTATTTTTCGTCAGGAGATACGTCAGCCGCATGGCGTCCTCGCAAAGGTCTTCGCGGATAACCGTGTCGTTACTTTCAGAATAGTAGCCTTCGTTAAATAGCAGATAAAGCGTTGCCAGTACGCCGTCAAGGCGCGCCGGAAGCTCGTGTGCGTCAGGGAAATCAAGACGGACCTTTTCTCTTTTTAATTTGTCGCGTGCACGGAAGAGACGTTTATTCACCGTCTCCCTGCTGATCAGAAAAGCGTTGGCAATCTCATCGATACCAAAACCGCAAAGAAGTCGCAATGCGAGGCCCGTTTGCGCTTCCGGTGGCAGCGAAGGATGACAGATAGCGAACATCATCCGTAGCTGGCTGTCGTTTATTTCCGCATCACCGTAACTGATGTCGGGCCACGACCGATCGTCCGCTCCCCGAAGCAGCTCCCCTGAAATTTTGTCCCGGAAAACCGATTCCCGGCCAAGGTGATTTTTTGCCTTGTTTTTCGCCACGGCATATAGCCATGCCGAGGGATTGTCCGGGATGCCTTTGTATGGCCAGGTGTATAAGGCAGTTGCGAATGTGTCGCTGGCGATATCCTCGGCAAGGGCCACGTTTTCCATTCCGAAACGCCGGCAGAGCACAGCAACGATCTTGCTGTACTCTGTCCGGAATAAATGGGGAATGAGAACTCGCGAATCCATGTTCGGTCAGTGCAGGCCGTCACCGCGCGCGATCACACGCACTTCCACAGTGTTTCCTTCGCCCTGCAGAACCGGACTGCCTTTTGCAAATTCAACCGCCTCGTCGACGGACTCTGCCTTTACGATGACGTACCCGCCGATGGTTTCCTTGATATCCCCATAAGGGCCATTGGTAACGACACCGCGGTGACCCACGACGCGGGCATCGTCAAACGGAAGACCGTCACCGCCGACAAACTTGTTCTTTGCGGCTATCGTTCCGATCCAGTCCATTGTCTGCTTCATCCAGATCTCCATTTGCTCCGGTGACGCGACTTTCTGACCGTCTTCATGACGGAAAATCAACATGTACTCTTTCATGGTGTTAGATGTTTTTTATCATTTGCTGAGATGACAATCGGAAATGGAAGAATTGGACATCAAGGAGGTCTTTTTTTTAGAAGTACAGAAACCACAATACCAGGGACGCGGGCACGACGAAAAGCGCGCTCATGGGCAGGGCAACCAACAGCGACCGGAAATGAAAACCGATATCGCGCCAGCCTTTGGCATACTCAGTTCCGGTGATCGGTGGGTGTGCCGGATCAATCAAAACCATTCCACCCAGATCAATAACAACAAAATCCCAGATGTGCACAACCGCCCATATGCAGTAGATATGAATCAAAATTCCTGGCAGAGAGCTGATCGTTTGAGCTGATATCAGGTAGATGCACGAAATTACTGATAACCCGGGCAGAATCATCAGGTACACCGGAAGCATCAGCCACTGTGTCAGCATCGTCTCACGACGACTCTTCGGCTTGGTTCCCCGGGCGATATCCTTAGGCAAACTATGAAGCCACAACCTTGGCATCCGCGTGAAGCTGATGATAACAAATGCGGTGAATGGTATACAAACCGCGAGGCCGTGCAGCAGACTTGTCGTTAATGGTACCATTGCTACCCGTCAAGATAGCCAATTCGAAAAAATTCGAAAAAAAGGTTACGTCATCCGGGGGTGCCCATTTTCTCAAGGCATTTCAGCAGGCTGTCATGCCAGTGTGGGGGAACTATCCCGAATGTGTCAGCAATTTTACGCTTGTTTAGAAGACTGAATTTCGGACGCGCAGCTTTGGTTTTGTATTCCGACGTACGGATAGGTCTCAGCGAGCACGCTAATCCGTAGTGACGGATAATGAAATGGGCAAAGTCATACCACGATATCGCGCCTTCATTCGTGTAGTGGTAGATTCCGGGGTGATCTTTTTTCTCGTTGAAAACACTATTCAGGATCATCATAATTGCGACAGCAAGGTCATGGGCAAATGTTGGTGTCCCGATCTGATCCGCCACGACACTTAACTCGTCACGTTGGCGCGCGAGGTTTGCGATAGTTTTGACGAAATTTTTGCCATAAATGGAGTACACCCAAGCGGTACGAATGATATAAGCATCCGAAAGTGTGGCGGTCACATATTCTTCGCCTTTGAGTTTGGATTTTCCGTACACGGAAACCGGGTTCGGGCGTTCCGTCTCGTCGATAGGCTGATTTGATTCCCCATCAAAAACATAATCCGTTGATATATGCACCAGCCGCATTTTTCGCTCCTGGCAAAGGTCTGCCAGTGTTTTGACTGCTTCCGCGTTTACCAGATAAGCGAGTTCCTGCTGGTCTTCAGCCAGGTCCACAGCAGTGTATGCAGCACAATTGATTACAACATCGACAGGATTGGCGTTGAGGTAATTGACCACATCATCGCGTTCCGTCAGATCGAGGTCGTCAACGTCGATAAAAAGAAAATTGAAGTCAGGCCAAAAGGTACTGATCTCCCGGAGTTCGCTGCCAAGCTGACCCCGGCAACCGGTTACAAGTACATTGATCTTTTCTTTATTCATTACGGGACGCGATTATTAGGCCGCAAAATAAAGAAAACCCACTGATCACCTAAATCGCGAGAGCGACATTCCTGGAACGATGCTGTTTTTTTTCCACAGTAATGAGTCGTTTTTCCAGCCACTGCGGATATCTGATGAAGGCGGCGGCGGTATGTTTTTTTAATCTCATCTCACTTTGCTGACCTGTCTTAAACCAACAAAACACGTTTTATGCACCAAATGACTACCCTCAACCATCGCCTCGCATCCCTTGACCGGGAAATAAAGGTGGGAATAATCGGAATTGGCTCAATTGGAAAGGGTCTGGTTTTCCAATCACACCATACACGCGGGATACGACCCGTGGCTATCGCTGACATTTTTATCCAAAAAGCCATCGATTGCGCCGAGTGGCTCGGCTTCGATTATGAGGTTGTGGACTCGGTCGCCGAACTCAATCGTACAATCGACAAAGGCAGGGTGGCAGTAACCGATAACGGTGAGCTTATTGCTTCCACAGGAATAATTGACGTACTGATCGAGTCCTCCAACGCGGTTTATCAGGGCGCCGTCCATGCGATCAATGCAATTCGCAATCACCAGCACGTCGTCATGATGAATTATGAAGCCGAAATGATGTATGGACCCTACCTTCTTGACCTCGCACGGCAGGAGGGCGTCGTGTACACCTGCGCCGATGGTGATCAGCCAACCGTGATCAAAAAACTGATCGACGATATTACGCTTTGGGGGTTCGACCTTGTGATGGCCGGCAATATAAAAGGGTTTCATGATCGTTATACGAATCCCACAAAGATTGCCCCTGAAGCCGATAAGCGCCTGCTGGATCATAAAATGTGTTCGTCATACACCGATGGAACCAAACTATGTGTGGAGATGGCGGTACTTGCCAACGGAATCAACGGAATGACCGCGATTCCAGGGATGTATGGACACCGCATTCCCCATATTCACGATATCTTCAAACACTACGACTTCGCGAAGCTTTGGAACGGAAAGAACCCGTTAGTGGACTACGTTGTCGGCGCCTATCCCAAAGGTGGTGTTTTCGTTATTGGCCACACACGTGAAAAATTCCAGCAATGGACGATGGAGTGGTTTCCGCCCGACATGGGCCCAGGTCCGTTCTATGTTTTCTATCGTCCATTTCACCTCGGTCATATTGAAGCGATGGAGTGTGTGGCACAGGCATTCTTATTCGGGACAGCACGACTGCAGCCGGCCTATGGGATGAAAACCAACGTATTTACGTACGCGAAGAAAGACCTCAAAGCGGGTGATGTGCTCGACGGTATGGGGGGATACAATACATATGGGTTCATTGAGAACCTTGTCGATCAGCAGACGCCCGGGCTTCCGGTTCTGCTCAATGATAACCTGAAACTGAAACGCCATGTGAAACAGAATGAATGTATCACCCTTGAGGACGTTGAGTTTGATGCAACCGATCCGGCCTTCAAGCTTTATTTCGACGCAATTCGGATCGGCCGCCCCATTGAGCGCTCTGCTAGATCCGAAAAGGCGCCGTTTTCAAAATCGGAAGCCGGGAAGTCTGCAGTAAAAGAAACGCTGTAGGTTTTGCCTTATCCTGCAACGGCCCCGCCATTTGGTGGGGCTTTTTTTATGCCCCGATATTGTGAACCATATACAAATCAAGAAAGCATTGTAAAAACAACCGTTTTCTTCGCAGCTATTAAGGAAGTCGTTCCGGACAAGCCGGTCAGTAGCTTTCGCTATCCCTGTAGGGAAGATCCTTTACGTCGAAAACATGAGACTGCTCCTACAATGCTCTCAAAATCATCAACAGTATCCGACGCCTTCAGGCGCGGATCGTTTTTTTACTTTCTTTCCTGGTTGCGGTTTTCCGTTGTTTCGGAAGACTCATTTGACTGATTGCTTTCAGTCCGGTTTTGGGTGTCAGATTCCTCGCGGGACATTCTGCTATCTTCGCCTTGTTCACGCATCTGCGCCTGATTGCGGGAATCTGCTCCGGTACCGAAATTTCCTCCGGCGTTTTCGCCGATCTGGTCTTCATGAGGATTGTCCTTTGCCTTTCCCTGCACATTAGACTGCGCCTGCCCTGTGGGCTGTGATTGTTGTCCGCGTGATTCACGATCTCCGCGTTCCGGATTATTCTTCTCGTTTTTCATACCTTATCATATTTACCCGGATAACTGAAAATTATATACCTGCAACGTTTGCGCTATACGTGGAGCGCGCTTCCCGAAATTCTGGGCAGACGGGTTTTTCGGAAATCAAAGAACGTTGGAAAGCTTCCCCATTTCCTTTAGCAATAAACATTACCACGTCCCTTTACAGGCAGGCAAAAGCTCAATTCGGCACCTGGCGGGGCTTAAAAAAAACTTAACCTATCGGTTAAACCTTCCCGGCCGGGCAGCATCAAACCGCCAAATCGTTAAAAAACCAATATGAAAACCATTAAGAATCTTGGAAACCTATTCGTGCTCGCTCTGCTCTTTACATTCTACAGCTGCCGGGAGGAAGAAAATATGGAACCCGTGTCGGAACAGGAAGAGGTGGCAATAGCCGATGAGAGCACATCGCATGATGCACTTGTGGATGTTGAAATGCAGATTTTCGAAGAATTCGTCGCTGAAGACGAGGGCGGAAGAATTGCGGCTACGTGTGTAACCGTCACCCGTGACGCGGACGCAAAAACAATTACCCTTGACTTCGGCGATGGCTGCGTCGGACCTTACGGCCGCGAACGATCAGGAAAGGTCATCATTACTTATGGTGGTGAGTTCGGCGATCATCTCGCCAACAGAGTGATCACATTTCACAACTACTTTGTTAACAACAAACAGATTACCGGTACCATTGAATTGCGGGACCTTAATCTGGATGCGAATGGCAACCTTACACTGACGCGTCGACACGTGAATCTCAAGGTGCTATTCTCCGATGGGAACCACTTCACCTCAAACGGCTCCATCACGATAACATGGATCGCAGGGTATGGCGATGCCGACCCATCCAACAACGTGTTCCAGATCACCGGTTCACAGGAGGGAATCTCGACCCGTGGCAGACGCGTAACAAGAACCATAACAGAGCCCGTTATCGTGGATTTCAGCTGTATTGCCAGCGGTGGCATCGGAACCGTTGACGGCAAAATCGAGGTTCACATCCAGGGTGTCGCCCGCGAACGGTCTCGCGTCATCGACTATGGTGACGGTACCTGCGACGGAACGATTACGGTCACCGTGAACGGAAAGATGATCACGATCACGATTTCCTGAAAGAAATAATCAGGTATAAAAGGCGTATGCTTCTTTCTCGGAGGCATGCGCTTCCTTATCTTGTAAAAAGTGCAGGAAACTGAATCACTAACCGCATTACTTCAGGACGTTCACACACGTCGCGAAGCCTTCGCCGACCTGGTCAAACGATACCAAAGGCCGGTATATGGCATCGTTCGGAAAATGGTGATTAGCCATGACGATGCGGATGATATCGTACAAGACGTTTTCGTAAAGGTTTGGCATAACCTTGACAAGTTTAAAGGGGAGTCGTCCCTGTTTACCTGGATCTATCGTATCGCCACAAATGAGAGTCTCCAGTTTCTCAGGAAGAAGAGAAACCGGCAATGGCTGGGTGGCAGTGTTTCAGAAGAACTGGCTGAACGCCTGGTCAGTGACAAGTTTATCGACGGCGATGAGGTCCAGATGAGGCTTCAGAAGGCGATCCTCACATTGCCGGATAAGCAGCGACTCGTTTTTAACCTTCGTTATTTTGAAGAGTTGAGTTACGAGGAAATCGCAGCTATCACGGAAACGAGTGTAGGCAGCCTTAAGGCGAGCTTTCATCATGCCACGAAAAAAATCGAAGAATTTCTGCAGGAGTAATTAAACTTACGGCATACCCGTGCATCCAACATAGAAATGGGCGAAAAGAAACCGATAAAACTTTCAGAAATTCCTAAAACTGACGTCTTCAGAACCCCTGAGGGCTATTTTGAGGATTTGCAGGATCGAATCGCGGAGCGAATTGCAAAGCCGGAAGGGAAACAGGTGTTCTTTATGCGACCCGTGGTGCGGAACATTTCGCTCGCTGCAGCCGCGGTGATCGCGATTCTGATCGTCGCGCTGCCTCTAATGCTGGACAAGCCGACGCCTTCCGCAGAACAGCTCATTGCGAAATTGTCGGCCGAGGACTGCCTTTATTACCTTCAACACTCGGATATGGAAACGGCTGAGATCCTTTCTATTGTCGATACAGATAACCTTTTCGTGGAAAATGAACAGGCTCTTCCGCCGGCTGAAATGAGTGAAGAAGATCTGGAATTGCTATACGAACTTTACGGTGTCACCGATGATGATAAACTACAAACATTTTAGTATGAAGTACGCTTTCATTCCCCTGCTGATGCTGGTCACGTTCGCGGGCCGCGCGCAGGACCCGGACGCGCTGAAAAAAATTGAAAGTGCCAGAATTGCGCTTATCACGGAACGGCTGAAACTAACGCCCGCGCAAGCCGAAAAATTCTGGCCGCTGTACCGTGAGTACACGGAAAAAAGGGAAGCCCTCCGGCGTGAGTTTGTCGATGCCCGGAGAGACCTTGGTGAAGACCGGATGACCGATGAAGAAAGCAGGAAACTCCTCGACAAGGGGCTTGAACTCAAGGAACGTCAGCTGGCCCTGGAAAGGAACTATACCGAAAGATTGAACGGCGTGATAACAACGCAGCAGATACTGCAACTGCGGAGAGCTGAGGATGATTTCAGGCAAATGCTTTTGCAGCGTATTGAGCGGCGACGGGAGCAGCGGGACCGGCTGCAACGACGGGAAGATCTTCGAAATAACAATTAACGGGTTTCTATTGGATGCATTGCCGCGCGTACCGGTGGGTTATATTGCTTTCTATTATCACACTCGCTCCTTCTGCAAAAGGCCAGGACGTAAGGAACGAACTGGACAGCTTATATCAGGAACTTGATTCTTTATTTTCGGATGAGGCGATCCCGGATGATTTGTTTCGCCTGGCCGATAGCCTGCTTGGGCTCCAAAATGCCCGTATCTCGGTGCTGAACGTGCGCGCAGGATATGTCAGCGAGGTCCTTTCGGCCGGGCGGGCATTTGGCGTTAGCCAGTACGGATTTAATCCCGCCGTGTCTTACTACCATCATAGCGGACTTTTCGGTGGTGTGACCGGATACTGGAGTAATGAATACACTCCCGGATATTATCTGACCGACATCAGCGTCGGGTACATGCGCACCACCGACAACAATAAGTGGAGTATGCTCGCCGACCATTCTTTTTATGTTTTCAATGACACACTTGACGACCATCCGTTCCGGAACAGCGCGCAGGCCGCGCTAAGCTACCGTTTCCCCTTTGCGGATGTTGGCGTTGATTACAGTTTTCTGTACGGAAACAGCCAGGCTCACCGCATTACAGCCATGGCAAATCTGCGCTTCAGAAAAAATTTTCGCGGGTGGATCGAATCCGTAACACTAATGCCGGGAGCGGCCGCTCAATGGGGAAACGCCGACGTGCTTTACGTGCGGCAACCGCGTACTGCCCTGACCGATCTGTACTCCATTGTGCGATCGAACAATTACCCGCGACTGACGGCCCGTGATTATATCCGGCTTCACCACATGCTTGAGAACGACCGCGAACAGGCTGCTGCATTGTTTCTTTTTCAGCGCGAGTATAGTCCGGAGCAAATCCAGCGTGTTATAGACCAATATTATTCAGGTCAGCTGCAATCCAACAATGCCTTCGGTTTTATGAATGTGAATTTTTCTATGCCGGTGATTGTCCGCATGGGAAGCGTGAGCATACTGCTTAACTATACGTATAATCTTCCTCAGGCACTCCCGGGGGAAGACTACACATACGATCCATCCGGTTACTTCAGCGCATCGGTATCCTGGTCAATATCATGGCTAAAAAAATAATATATCACGGTTAAACCTTCGTATTAATTAAGCATCTAAATGTCAAAAGAAGCAAAGATTATGAAAATCATCTTATCATTTGTAATGCTGGTTATGCTCTCGGGAGCTGCCTTGGCACAATCGCAAAACCCCCGCGCAAACCAGTTGGAGCGCCGTGAACAGCGCATCGAACGTCGTCAGGAACGCGTTGAAAAGCGGAATCCCCAGGGATACGGAAGGCGCGATGACCGTCTCGAGAGACGTGAAAACCGGGTTGACCGGAAACAGGCCCGGACGGAAAAGCGAATAAACCGACGCAAGACTGCTAGAGAAGGGCTTTAATTTTGTTGAGAGCATAGTAGTGGTACGGAAAGCAAAGTGGTACGCCGCTTTGCTTTTTTCGTTCCAACCAAAAGACTTCCGACGGTGTCCAATTGTTGTTGTGCAAAATTTTCAGAGCGATGTTCCGGACCCTATTCGTTATCGGACTTATCCTTGTTTTGTCGGCCTTACATGAAGCGGCCGCTCAACGTATTAAACTGATCGGAGCGCAAGCGGGTGGTTATGTCTTTTTCGCCGATCTGGGTGACGTGAAAAACATTCGGGGAAATCTTGACTATTCGCTTGGCGATGAAGGAAGAAACACGAGCATTAATTCAATCCTCACGTCGGCTTTTGGAGGCGCGTCATTCGAGATCACTTCGAAAAACGACAGGTTAGCATACACATCCGGCGTAAGGTATTCCCGCGTTTCGGGGACACTAACGATGAATGATCTGATTCTTTTTAATACGCCTTATTTTTTTTATCGCTTCCGCGAATCGGGACTAATAACGGAATATGTGACCTTACGGAAAATTGTTCAGAAGACAGATTTTGTGGGACTGCCTCTTGAGGTTCGCTGGTTTCCATTTGACGGTAAGCGTGTACGGTTTTTCGTCAAGGGTGCCGCGGAGATTAATTTCAAGGTAGCGTCAAATACGGAAATTGGTTTTTATGAGCCAGCGATGTCGGCGTTACGCGATCAGGTCATAGCGGAATTACCTGAAACTGCAAATGTTCATGGCGTCTTGTCTCTTGCGGGTGGTGTGCGTTTTGGCAAACCAGATGTGATATCTTTCGGAATTGAGTTTGTCGGGCCGTCGGCCTTTCTCGCAACCGACGGTGCGGGGATTGTAGATCCTTCCGTTGGCTCCGGATTTCTTTTCAGTATTCTTGTTCCAGTCAATCGCTAGTGTATGAAAGCAAAGTTTCTTGTTGCCGCGTTTCTGATTTCTGCGCTTGCAGGCTGCACCCGCGAAACGGAATTACAACGCACGATATTTATTGAAGATCCCGACGCGCCCGGCCTCCCGCAGTATTCTGAATGGGGTTATAATACTTTTGGCGCTTACTTTGACAGGCTACCCTTTGTTTCGACAAATTCGTACGTCCCGGCTCGTTTCATCATCAGAGAAGGCGCTGCGTCATTCGAGCTTGAGGGGATCAGGAAAGAAAGTTCATTTGGATACGCTGGTGAAAGGTTAGTCCTCTCGTTTGCCATTCCCGACATCAGCGCCGAAAATTACGAAGACCTCCTGGCGCTGCATGGAACGACGTATAACCTTCAGGAAATTGAGGTCGTCCTCACCGTCGACGGAACTCCTGAAATCGTCACTGTTTCCGAAGGAACGCTGAAGTTTCAACGTGCCCAGCATCTTTGGGTTGACGGAGAATCGACCCAGGTAATTCTGTCCGGATATTTCGAACTTAAGGGTTTCGCGGGTAGTCGTCCCGTGAGCATTCAGGATGGACGCTTTGATGTGGGAATAATGCCGGATAACTTTTTCTTCATGTAAGGCATCCGGTACGTCACAATTTTACCAGGAGTGATTCCATTGGGGTATTCCACCAACAGCAGCTCGCGAAGTCTTCACCGCCAGGGATTATTTCTTCATACTTTGTTTTGTTGCTCAAATTCGATAAGCCATTTTTTGCGGGGTAAACCCCCGCCATATCCCGTAAGGTCTCCGTTCTCGCCAATTACGCGGTGGCATGGAACGATGATAGCAATCCGGTTCATTCCATTTGCCCGTCCCACTGCTCTGACTGCTTCCGGTTTGCCCAACATAGCTGCGAGTTGTTTATACGATACCGTGGCGCCATAGCGAATTTCCCGTAAGGCCTTCCAGACTGCCTGTTGAAACACTGTGCCGGGAGTGTCCAATGAAACTGTGAACGCGGTCCGGCGACCGGTGAAGTATTCACCAATCTGAATCTCCACCTCTTTCAGATGCGCGTTTCCGCCCGGAAGTATCACGGCGTTCAGGCGCTTCTTCAGATCGACAAACTCAGTCTCAAGCATCCTGCGGTTGGTGAACTCAAGAAGGCATACACCCTTTGCTGTGGCGCATGCAAACATGGGTCCCAGCGGCGTTGTAAACCGCGTGATATGAATTACGTTCTTTCCGGCAGACCGCGACGGAGAGTCGCCAAAAATGTTCCTGAAGCTCTCGCCGAAACCACTCATCGAATCGTAACCCGCGTCAAATGCTGCGGCGGTAACAGACTCACCTTCGCTGATCTTCTGATAAGCTGTGTTTATACGAAGCATCCGCTGGTATGCATGGAAGCTCATATTGTGGTTCTTCTTAAACCAACGCCGGACGTAAGCGGGCTCGAGTCCTTTTTTTCGCAGATCAAAGTCGCGGATCTTTACGAACGGATTCGCATAAAGCGTTTCGACAAGAGAAACAATTGCCGCTGGCGTTTGATATTCGTTCTGCATGGGCTTGCAGATCTGGCAGGGGCGAAATCCATTTAGCAGTGCTTCTTCCGCGTTGGCGTAAAAAATTACGTTTTCAGGTTTTGGCTTCCGGGCCGTACAGACGGGCCTGCAGAAAATACCTGTGGTCTTTACGGCCGTGACAAAGACTCCTTCGAATGAAATATCCTTTCGAACGATAGCGTCATACATTTCCCGGAATGAGTAGGTTATTGTCATGTGCTTTAGATAATCCGTTGATAGTTGGTTTTACAAAGAAAGCCTACCACGAATAAAACCGCCACCGGTATTTTGACAACCATTTTTTTCGACCGTCAGGAGTTATTGTTTTAGACTTCCGTCTTGCCTATTTTGAGATTCCTAAAACCGAATAATGCAAATATCAGCTCAAATCACCCATTCCGGTAAAACAAACCAGGTTGCAGTTAGTACAAACGGATCGGTTAAAACAATAAGTATCCCGGGAAAAGATGACGGCCGCGGTTCGTCTGTTAACGGTGGCGAGCTATTGTTCCTGGCTCTGGCCACCTGTTTCTGCAATGACGTTTACCGTGAAGCAGCAAAGTGGAACATGCCTATCGCGTCCGTGAATGTTGAAGTCACCGGTACTTTCGGAAAGGAGGGGGAGCCTGCATCAGATATTCGTTATCGCGTAAACGTAGTAGCTCCTGAGAGCACCGGCCCGGAGGTAGATGAGTTGATCCGGCATGTCGACAACGTGGCCGAAATTCATGCCACGTTGCGACAGGGGATTAATGTTTCACTTGAATTGTCCTGAGTTTTCAGAACCGCAAAACCATGGTTAAAAGCAACGATGACGATGAAAGATCAAACCCGAACTGAGTGGTCTCACTTTTGGTTTCAGAATCGTCAAAGCTGCTGATATGTTTATGCCGGCTTGCCCAAAGCGCGGGCAGAATCTCTGCGCCAATAACGAGTTTGTCGCCGATCACGTAGTTCATCCCAAGGACGCCTCCAACCGATGGTCCCCAGGTAGTCACCTTTTCAATCGTGGGCAAATCCGGCGAGCTGTCAAAAGTAGTTTCGATTTTCATTCT
>CBKWFZ010000003.1:0-20897 GCA_966673785.1 uncultured bacterium | reverse complement strand
TTTTCATACCATTGGGCGTGATACGTTGTCATCGGAACATCGTAACGCACGCCGTTTCGCTGAGCCAGTCGTTGATCTTTTCTAACGTTGATCTTCATGCTTATGAGTTTCTCATCCTTCAGCGCATACGCCGCGTTTGGTCCGAAACGCGGACCGATGAAATCCGTCATTCCCCTGTCGCTGGCAATGCCAACACCGCGCAGGTTCATCTTTTCCAGGCAGTACAAATACATCTGCGCAAATGTCTTCGAACTACCGGCACAGTCATTGGCAACAGCGCCGAGATATCCGTTGTAGGAATGCTTGTAATACGGAAGCATGAAGACACCGACAGTTCCGCCGCTGTTAAAGATCTTCGCAAAATGCTCATCGGCCATCTGAAACTCATTGGCCAGATTGCGAATGTTGGTCGTGCCGAAATTTCGCTGATTGAATATCTGGTTGTCTTTTGATCCAAAATTATCCCTGAATTCCACGGGTGAACCCGTCCACGCGAGGCTGAGGGCTGCGGGATCGGTATGCGACGAAATAACCGGGTATCCCCGCGCGCCTGCAACGGAAAAAACATTCTCCTTTGTTTCGTAGCCCATGTGTTCGCTGTCGATGATAAAACCATTTACCATCATTTTTTGAATCAGTTTATTACCAATGTTGGTCAGTCCGACGCTATTAATGGTACTTAAGTTGGTCGGTCCGCCAAAACTTTTGATGAGCGCGGCATAAGCGTCTTTTGTGACAATTGGCGGATTGCTGAAGGCGGTTAGCATTGTGAAATCGGAATACAGCGAAAATGGAATTCGTTTCTCCACGGCTGCTTTAACTTTCACATCGTTGTTGAAGGCTGACTGTAGCACGGCCAGTTCCGCGCGAAACACCGCGGCGCCGCCAAAAAGACCTGAGATATAATGAATGGGTGTGATCTGCCTGATGCCCTTGAACCGGTAGTCCATAAGTTTAGCGTCGAGAAGCTGATCCGCGTTGGCGTCGGTAAGCGTTACAAGCGGGTTATTCCAAAGCGCGCCAGCATTCTTATCTACCCAGTTGTAGGTCGCGGCTTTAAAATTGCCGAGGTTGTCGGCTTCGACACCCAGCACGATGGCGAGCTTTCCCTGCAGAATAATGCGCCGCGCATCTCTTGGGCTAAGCGCAATTTCCATCCACGAGGAATTTTGTGCCGCCATCATCTTTATCTGATCGATCTGTTTCATCAGCACTGTCTCGTCATCGAATGGTGTTCCGTCGTTTCCGGGTCCCATCGCCAGAGAAGGCACGTACATGTTGTTGATGGCAAGGGCACAGATCAGTCGCATGCCACCTTGCCATGCGCGTTTCAGAAACTCGACGTGTTGCTGCTGATGTGTTTTCGAATTGAACCGGGGAAACTCGATGAAGTCGGGCCACCCTGAAGCTTCATGCGGATCAGCTCCCATGATAAAGGGTTTACGCATGATCCCCATACCAAGCGCTCCGTGGTTGTGGACGCAGAGGTCGTTGCTATACGTTTGCTCCAGGGGTGTCGTCGCTTTTCCTGTAATCAGATACTTCCCAAATCCCTCTTCGTGCGCCGGATGAGCATGGGTATCCGCTATTCCCCATACAGGTGTATTAACGTCCACTTCATAGGATCTTCCGTTTTCGGACAACGTAATTCCATCAAGCACACTATTTGTAAACCGGAAGTTATCGACGTTGATGTGCCCCCAACCGCCACTGCTGTTGTCGACTATTCTTATTCGCCCAACCTGCCCTTTGTAGGCAGCGATATCCATGCGTTCACGATACATGATCTCGCTGTTCCGAAACGACGATTTCCTGATGACCGATAACCAGTTACCATCAGACTGCTTCACTTGCAATTCGACGAAAAGTCGCTGCGGATCAGCGCCACCCCCGATGGAGAAGTAACAATAATTGGAAGTGAGCACGAATTCAGATGATGTTAATGTTCCGGTCGGTCCGTCTCCCTGTGTTTGAAAGAACTTACCGTTCACGGAGCTTTCATAAGTACCTATCCAATAGTTTCCGCTTCGGCCGACGTTGTATCCCTGATCTTTCCAGTAGTCGCCGCCGACGCCTCCATTGTTCAATTCCATTTGATAGAGTACACGCGTCGTCAAAACATTGTCGCCAAACGCAGGCTGATTGCTGAACGCAGTCCCCTCCGCGGTCCAGCCTGCCAGGCCATTTTCGAAACTTCCGTTGTAGAAATCCACATCCGTGGCTTGTACTGGCGTGAGAACCGACGGGGTTATTACCGAGGGATTCTTCCTGACCGGTGTAATCTGCGCGGAAGTTACCCAGCAACCGGTGACCAGTGTTATTAGGACCAGGTACTTTTGCATGATTTTTAGTTATTTAGTTAGCGAACATTGAGTTGACACTTATCGTGAACCTTAGTCTTTAGTGATTTTAATGTTACTGATATAGTACTTATCATGCTCACCCATGTTCTCTCCCGGATAGAATGACATTGCGTTGAAGAGCAGCGCCGCGGGAATCGCTTTTTCGTATTCAACGATCTCGTTGTTATCGATAAGTATCTGCAACCGTTCTTCCTTCTTCACGATTGACACGGTGATGTGGTTATTTATTCTATTGTTGGAAAAACCGGGAGCTTCCAACCACTTAGTTCCGGATGAATACCCGGAAGGAAACTTAGTTTCTACTTCCGCTTCTCCGCCTCTGCCATCAAACCCGGGCCGCAACTTCAGTTTGATATAAGATTCAGCATTTCCCGGTGAAGTTTCTTTCGACAGTTGAAAGGTCATACCGCGCGCTCCCCACGTAAAATTCTGCGCCGCGACCAGTTCATAGCTCAATGTGAAATTCCGCGGCAACGGTCTGACAAGGTGACCGGGAGTCATTGATCTGCCGTTCATAATAACCCAGTTGCCTTCAAGCCCCTCGAGATTCGTTACAGTACTCGTACCGTTGCTACCCATCTTTGTCTTCCAGCCAAGCGGTTGCTTCCCCATCGCCGTTGTCGAGAAATCATCAAAAAAATGAATACTCGCGTCAGCGTGATTTTTTCTGCTTGCCGCTGATGCCTCTCTGATCTCGACAGCTTCTTTATAGGTCGGAGAACGAAGTGGTTTGTAAGGCTGACCCTTCACCTTTTCCGGATAGAAAAAGAAATTATACACATAGGTAAAATTGAAATTATTGACGATTGCATCGTGCTGCTGATTTTGCGTTGGTTGAGTAGTCGGGTAGTAATCCCAGCTTACCAGTATCCACTGAGGTTTATCCGATTTGCACAACGCGGCGACGACAGGATCAACTTTATAGACAGGCACTAATCCTGTAATTACGCCACCATCGTTCATTTCCGAGCCTGTGAACACGTCGCGTCCGTTTTCAAGATTCACGATGGATGGCTGCGCCGTAGTCATCGCCGGCTCTCCCAGCTTATTCTTATATTTTTCCTTATTCGCCTGCAGGCCCTTCCTGAAACGTTGAATTCGCTCATCCAGCAACTTCATTTCGTTATCTATCCGTTTTTGTATGCCCTGCTCCTTCTCGTAGATCTTCTTCTTTTCTGCTTCGTAGAACCCGGGGATCGCAGCTTCCCACGCCTGGAGGTACTCTCCTCTCGTAATGTTTATAAAAGGCGACTTATTGTCTTTGCAGAGCAGAACATGCTCCTGACCCTGTCCGTATCCCATGTTCTCAACCCAAAAAGTTGTATAGGGAGCGATCCCCGGTACGGTTGACAGATCGAGTTGCTTTTTGATCCGCGCGTCAGTGCGTTCCGGGTCAAGCGATGGAATCGTGAAATAGTAAGTCGTCGGCGTACAGATGTCGCGTACGGGCCAGTCTCCCGGCACTTTATTCGCAAATATTCCCCAGTACACATGACTGTTTGTCATCGGGACCATCTTTTTATTATTATCATATTTCAGCTCGTAGTACGTTTTCGAATATGCGCCATAGCTTTGCGGTTTTCCGGCAGTGTGTTGATTGTAAAGTCCGAGTTTTTCCGTAACGGCTTTTTTCAGTTCACCCAATCCGCCCTTGGGAACATAGCTGGCACGCATCCAGTTGGCCAGCGAATCCGCGATTGATAATTGTGCGGCAGTGTAAAACTTGTCGTCGACCTTTACAGGATCCTTAACGCCCTTAAAGTGATACGCTTTCATCCAGCCGATCACACTGTCCTGAATTGACTCCAGCGCAATCGACTGGGCAAATGCCGGCGATGAGGCGAGAACCAGGAGCGAGACACTTATAACGCGAGTGATACTCATAAGAAATATTTTTTTGTTGACGCTTGAATGACTGATCAATTTCCCGCGTTCCCTTCAAAGAGTCCGGTTCCTCCTCCGGAAGACTTTCCACTGACGATGCTCACCTGTCCTTTAACACCCACCTCCAGCTGTAAATCTTTTATCACACCAACATCTCCCGCGCTTCCGTCCTTAGTATCTGTACCCACTTTCATTCCCGAAGCGTCACTTCCATCCTTAATGATATCCGTACCCACGCTTATTCCGGCGGCACCTTTCAGAATTACATCCGTGATTCCGGTACGATCAATCTCGACACCTATGGCGCCGCCAATGCTGGCTTCCGCCTTTATCGGTCCGAGGTTTCTGGAGCCAACGCTCACCCCCGCTCCAACTTCGACGGAGCAGCTCATGAACTGGTCTCCAAATGTTTCTTTGTTCATATCCTGCTTCAGTCCAAGCTTTATGAATTTGAGATCCAGCTCCGATGTCATCCTGCTGCAGTCGGTCCGGATCGTTCCCACCGGTGTGGTAAGCTTGCTATGATACTCGCAATGGACATCATCGAAATCGGCAAGTTTGAATGGCTTTTCTTTCTGCTGCGATGCTTCGCGACACCAGCTGCTCTTATCCTGAAACATTATCTTCTGGTCGCGAATGAGATTCAGCCATGATATCTTCGCGGTCACCTTAGCCAGTTCGAAAACTTCGGGCCACATCGTGTATTGGTAGTAGTACATTTCATCGTTAGTCTTCTTGCGATGAAAATCCAGAAAATCGTTTGCTGCCTTTTCCAACACCGCGTTGGATTCAGTCAGGAAACTATTCTTTGCGGCATTCTCGTCGCTGCATGCCGCATCAAAAGGATTCGGTTTCCCTTCACCGAATTTGTCCTCGTACTTTTGCCGGATTGCGTCAAGCTGTTTCCAAAGTTTTTCTTCGAGCGCACCGGTTTGCTGATAAGCGTCTGCCAGCCTTTCTACCTTTTTCTCGTAGTTGTTTGCCAGTTGCCCGTCCCTTCCGTCAACGAGATATTTCAATTTTACAGTTGCCTTGGCAGCCATTGGCGGCATCGGATTTACCGATTGTCCATTCTGGCCCGCTTTAAGTAATTTTGAAACACGCATCTGCTGAATGGTCAGCATCTCTTGCTCAAGTCTCTTTTGTTGAACGGTAAGCTTTTCTATCTCGATCCGGCATGACGCTTTGAACAGATCCCAGTCTTTCTTCAGCACTTCGCTTTCAGATACATTCTTTGGGTACTCCGGCCAGTTAAACTTTTCTAAACCCAATGGATCCTGAGGCATCGGATGGTTCCAGCTCAGGTCACCACTTTTCAGTTTATAGCCGAGTTTGCTTAACCGATTTTCTTTCTCGGGACTGTAGGCTTTCTTAACGCTTCTCTTCATGGCCTCAACGGCGCCTTTTGTGTTGCCTTTGCTTTCCTCGATAAATGATTTAGTGTAATTGGCCTGCGGGTGATACGCATAGATGCGGATCGCACTATCCAGGTAGGCGTTGGCCTTGTCAAGCTCACCTAATCCAAACCAGGCCTGTCCGAGGTTGTTGAGGATAGTACTGTTCTTCCGAAAACGTCTGTTCAACCTCTCCAGCAATGGAATTGCGCGTTCCTCCCCGCCACTCATGGAGAGCATAGCAGCATAGTTGTTCATGTTATCCGTATTCGCGGGATCGTCGAGGCATGCCTTGCCCATCACATAAAGCGCGAGCCTGGTTCTTCCCAGCATCCAAAGCCCTGCCGCCGCGTTTCCGGTGGCGGCAGGCGAATTATATTGGGTCATTATTAACCTATGAATCTCCTCGCCTTTGGTTCTTACTTCGGCGCTTAGCGTTGTCGTTACCCTGGCGTGCGTGGCAGCGAGAAACGAAGGTGTAGCGGCGTCGGTCAACGGTGTTTTGGAAATACTTGAGATTCGTGCCGTATTCTTCTTAGGTACGATACGCGACTCATTCTCGTAAGCCTCTGCAAGCTGCTGGTCAGTGAACTTCGGAATTTCATTCAAAGAGGGCATTTTGAGACCCATGCTATCCAACACCTTCTTGTCATCGTCACTCATGTTATCCATCTCGCGTTGCATTTCCCGCATCATTTCATCAACTTCTTTCTGAGTGGGCGCCGCCTCTTTTGGTTTTGGCTTCGACTGCGACAACCCCTGAAACCCAGGTATGCACAACATGAAGATCACGGTGATGCTGATTCTCGTAATTGCTGTAATGTCTCTGTTAAGTTTCATAATGGAAGTGTTATTCTAATTGACGAATAGGGAACAGCGGTACTGCGAAATTCTAATCGCGACTGGCTAAGGTTCATTTGAACTCTCCGCGATAACAAATATCATCCTGTGCTATGTGTTAAGCATCCCTTAAAAACATGATATTCGTGTCCGCCTGAAAAATACCGGAAAAGGTGTAGAGCTTATTGGAAGCAAAAAAAGGGGATGTGACTTTTGCCACATCCCGGGAT
Source organism: uncultured bacterium (assembly GCA_966673785.1). GTDB lineage: Bacteria > Bacteroidota > Bacteroidia > Cytophagales > Cyclobacteriaceae > Ohtaekwangia. Next base: position 14,186 of record CBKWFZ010000003.1, on the reverse strand, counting down.
AAACCAACCTGTTATGATATTCCGTTTCTCAAAAAAAGTCACGGAGAAAGGGAAGCGACTTGCACAAGAACCCGCAACACTGAAAAAGCACGGGAAGAAGGTCAGTAAAGCAAACCGAAAGCTCACCGTCTTAGAACCAGGAAATGCCCAACTGGTCGCTACTCTACTTCAAAAGGCCACGTGGATACGATCACAGCTTCGGGATTGTTTTTGTCTGTAATCTCGACGGAGCAAATGTAATTGCCGGGCATCATTGAATCGCTGATGGTAATCGTCGCGCGCAGGACCGACGCATCTTCAAGGCTCAGTCCATCAGCGTACCCTGCCAATAGATCAGATTCACCGATAATCGGGTTTTGATTGGAGTCAGTCAGCTGAAGCGCCATCCCGGGAAAAGCCTTCCCGTCTTTCAGTGCATAGTTTTTGATTCCCTCAAAAATGATAGAGAATTTGCTGTTTTGCTCAAGTTTTGAGCTGCGGATCTTTATATCGTCCCCGTTCACGATATACACATCGCTAATTTCCAATACCTGGTACCCGGTCTGCAATGATGTGTCATCGTCAAATCTTGCCCCGACACCATCGGCATTGAGCGTTGTCGTCTCATCCGTCACCTTTAAACCCGATGCGGTTTCATTGGTTGACCCGGTACAGGCCGCCATCAGGATTTCAATAGCCATTGTTAGCGTCAGGAGTTTAGGCTTTTTCATATCATTATCAAATTGATCAAGACCAGGGTAGCATCATCCGAAAGTCAGATATTGTTTACCGACACAACAAAAGTGACGATCCGGATCATGTGCATCAATCCCCTAAAAACAGGAGATTTAGATCAAACAGAAAAATCATGGAAAAGGGGTAGCACATATTAGTATGGCAATGCGTTACTTTGTATGGACAACACCCGCACCTGCGTATGCAATGGAAACGTCTTTTAATCGTAGCCTTTCTGGGAGTTGTCGTCCCCCTCGGTTCTCTATCGCAAGACAACAAAGTACTGGACAGTCTGCTGACAGTGTTACAAACTGCGAAAGAGGACACGAGCAAAGTCTACTTACTGCTGTCAATAGCCGATGAATTCGAAGACTCGGAACCTGAAATCGCGAAGCGATATGTCGGGGACGCGGTGAATTTGAGTAAACAGATTGATTTTCCCGCAGGACTGATGAAAAGCTACCGCCACTTGTCTTTCATCTGTTCATACCAATCCAAGTTTGATTCGCTGATCTATTACAATAAGCTCGTCCTTGCCATAGCCCGGCAGCAAAAGGATACATTCAACATTGGAGCTGCTCATTTCAATATCGGTAATGCATACAGGTTTCTTTACGAGATGGATAGTGCCTTGTTCTACACACTGGAAGGTGTGCGTCTGCTTCAAAGTAAAGGGTATCCCAATATTGAAAGTAGTTTGTATGACGGCTTGCAGTCATTGTACATGACACTAACACAGTTTGATAAAGCAATTGAGTATGGGGAAAAATCAGTTGCTGCTGCGCGAAACCTCGACAGCAAAAGGCAACTTGTAGTCGCCCTCAACAACCTCGGGTTAAATTACGCCGAGGTGAACCGTGAGGACGACGCCAAAAAAGTGTACCGGGAGGGATTGGAAATTGCAATCAAAAATAATTACCTGGCGCTGGAGGCTATGCTATTGAATAACCTTTCGGAGGTTCAGGTGAGAGAAGGAGAATATGAACAACTTCCACGTTTTGCCGGGCGCAGTATTGCAATCGGAAAAGAATTGGGTGACGACGGCCTGGTGATGAATGCGAAAGGAATCCTCTCGGCGTTTCATTTGTATAATAAGGAATTTGAAACAGCGCAAAGTCTCGCCGATGAATTGATGCAACTGGCCGAGGAAAATAACCTTGCCGAGGGCAAGGTAGCCGGATTGGATCTGTTGTCGAAGATCGCATTTGCAAGAGGTCGGTACAGCGAAGGATTTGCTTACGAATCCATGAAGAAGAAAATTGAGTCGGCAATCTTTAATGAATCGGTCACGCAACGTGAAACGAGTATGCGGGTACGGTTTGAAACGGAAAAGAAGGAGAGTCAGATCAGGTTGCAGGAAGCCAAGTTGCAAAGGCGGAGCACATTTAATTATATTCTGATCGGAGGCATCGCAACCTTATTGATAATTTCAATACTCATGTTTCGAAATTACCGGCAGAAACAGAGACTGCAACAGCAACGTATTTCAGAACTCGAAACTGAACGGCAGCTATCCGCCACGGAGGCGGTACTGAAAGGTGAAGAACAGGAGCGAACACGCCTGGCCAAAGACCTGCATGACGGTCTGGGAGGTATGTTGTCCGGAATAAAATACTCATTCAACACAATGAAGGAAAACCTGATAATGACGCCTGAGAATCATCGGGCCTTTGAACGCAGCATGGAGATGCTCGATAGTTCCATAAAAGAAATGCGCCGGGTGGCTCATAACATGATGCCGGAGTCGCTGATCCGTTTCGGACTGGATACCGCATTAAGGGACTTCTGCAGTGACATTACGCAAAGTGGCGCGCTGAGCATAACGTACCAATCCATCAATATGGACAACACGAAACTTGACCAGACAATCAGCATTACGATTTACCGGATAGTCCAGGAATTGATCAATAACACGATGAAGCACGCAAAGGGGAGAACGGCACTTGTTCAGATAGCCAGGACCGATGAAAAGCTCGCCGTCACGGTGGAAGATGACGGTGTCGGGTTTGATACAGCCTTACTCGAGCGATCAAAGGGGGCCGGCTGGAGCAATATTCAAAGCCGGGTTGAATTTCTAAGGGGCACAATGGAGGTCCGCTCCGACAACGCGAATGGAACGTCGGTTCATATTGACTTAAAAGTGTAACATGGCGACGAAGGTTTTTATCGTGGACGATCATTACATGATAATCGAAGGTATTCGATCACTGTTACTACATGAGCAGCAGATCGAGCTGATCGGTCATGCGATGTCCGCTGCATCCTGTATGGCCTTCCTCCAGACGACACTTCCTGATGTGCTCCTTATGGACATAAACCTTCCCGACAAAAGTGGTATCGACCTTTGTAAGGATGTGCGAACACAATACCCCGCGGTACGTGTGATTGGACTCAGCACATTCAGTCAGCAAAGTCTGGTTGACAAAATGATCGAAAACGGCGCAGTTGGTTACGTATTAAAAAACGGAACGAGAGAGGAGCTCCTGGAGGGGATAGCAGCCTGCATGAGAGGCGAAAAGTACCTTAGCGGCGAGATCGCCAGATCGATACAAAAGAACGCCGCGGGCCGGCCTGTCCTCACGAGGAGAGAGAAGGAAGTGTTAGCACTCATCGCCGAAGGGCTGACGAACAACGAAGTTGCCGAAAAGCTGTTTATCAGTACGGCTACCGTCGACACTCATCGTAAAAATTTATTATCAAAGTTCGACGCCAGGAATACCGCCACATTGATCCGCCTGGCGACGCAGCATCAGTTTATCCTATAAATAGGATTGTGTATTTGAGGTTTCCGATGCCTGTGAGAAACTTTATTCACGGTGTCGCTTTTTAACCAGATCCGCTATTGATTGATCGTTCGACGACTGCACCGTACGTGTCGGGTTGCTGACATAGATTCGATTCGCAGGAACGGGTGATCACGTCGTGGAAATCATCGTCCGGATGACTATCTTTTCCAGGAACAATGAAAAAAAGAATAACGCATCTTCACCACTCTCACTACGTCATTACTAATCCGCGAATGAATCCGCCGAAGGTTGAAGCGCATTATCTCGACCTATGCGAAGCTGTCCTAATAAAGAACTGCAAGTCTGAGAACTCATAATACATGATAAGCAGCACTTTCTTCCCGAGTCCGCCTCTGCAACACTACGTGAAGTGCTATCACCTTCGCCATTTTGTCTTTTCGCCGAACATACAACTTCCGTTCAAACCTTACGCACCGAGAGTCGAACAGACCCTGACTTTCTATCCAAGGAGCCACGAGGTAGTTGAATATGTATCCAGTCATCAGATGGCTACCCGACCGAGATCAATGGTCATGGGGCAATACACCGAAAGAACGAACCGGCACCTGGGAGGCTCGGATTTTATGGTGTTGATCGTGGAATTTCATCCCGGCGTTCTTTACCGACTATTGGGATTGCCTTTCCACGAACTCACAAACACCTTCGCCGACGCCGAGGCCTTACTTCCGGGTGGGATAAAGTCCGTCAATGAAAGGCTTAGCTCAACGGATGATTATCACGAAATGATTCTCATTGTAGAGCAATTTCTTTTTTCCATAACCCGACGAATCCGGCGAAATGTGTGTCCTGCAGACAAAGTCGCCAGGCTTTTAATGCATGGTCAGGAGAAACAATCCGTTGACTCCTTAGCGCATGCCTCATGCCTGAGCGAAAGGCAATTCGAACGAACGTTCAAAGAACGCATGGGCATTGGCCCAAAACTTTTCGCACGAATTGCGAGGCTCAACAGCGCATGTCGCATGAAGTATAACAACCCACATTGGGATTGGCTGACTATCGCGACGCACTGTCACTACCACGACTACCAACACATGTCTAAAGAGTTCAAAGACCTCGCGGGAGTAACCCCATTGACCTATGTCAGGGAAGACTCCTCAGCGCCTGAGACGTTTTTCGGACTTCCTGATTCTTCAATGGTGCAGTAACAACGTCGGTTTTCTACCAGTATGCCGCAAGTGCGGTCGTTTATCTTCACTGGAAATAAACGACCATGAAAACAATCTGCTTTTCCCTATTGCTCAGCTGTCTGACAATCCGGGTGTGCGCACAACGGTGTGAGACAGGAAAACTGGACCCGCGAGTCAGTGCAGTGTTAAAATCCGTCATCAAAAATTTGCAGGCACCCTCCGCGACGCTTTCAATAGAACAGATTCGGGAGGTGAGCATTCCACCGGTTGGTTCCTTTCCCCTGTCCGACGTTCGCAACATGAAAATCACGGAGGACAGCATCCCTATTCAGATTTATAATCCACTGCACGCAACGGAACTCCCCATTATCATCAGCTATCACCCCGGCGGGTTTGTTACTCCGATTCTCCCTTTCATGGAGTATGAATTCTGGCGGCAAGCGAAAGCATACAATGCCATTGTCGTCGCCGTCGATTACCGGATCGCTCCAGAGAACATGTATCCCGCTGCCGTTAATGATGCCTATAACGCGTTCAAATGGGTTACACGCCACGGGAAAGAATTGGGAGGCGACACCAGCAGGATCGTCCTGCTTGGAGTAAGCGCTGGCGGCAACCTTGCCGCGGTTGTGAGCCAGAAAGCAAAGAAAGACGGATTGGCGCGTAAGATCAAGTTGCAAATACTGAACTGTCCCTCTACTGACAACCCATTGAACAATGCCAAATATCCTTCTTATCACAAGTATGCTTCCGGCTACTTTCTCACAAAAGAATTCTGTCTCTACTACATTCAGGCTTACGCGCCCGGTGTAAGTGTAAATAACCCGGAGGTTGCGCCGGTAAATGAAAACGATCTTTCCGGATTACCACCAGCACTGGTGATGACAGCCGAATTTGACCCCCTTCGCGATGAGGGCGATGCCTATGCAGAGAACCTAAGAAAGGCACGCGTACCGGTAATTTCCAAATGTTTTCAGGGCCAGATTCACTGCCTCGTCGGGCTTCCTCCGGATGCCGCAGAACTTGCAGAACTGGATGAGCTGGTGGTGAATGCAATGAATACATTTGTAAGATAAACATTAAGCACTGACCCGGTTCGTCTATTAGCACGGTCGAAAAAAAGCCTCCATGTAGGATATACATGTTGATTGACAAGTTTTTGTCTATTCTCCTGCGTAGCTTGTTCGACGCTCTAAAAAAACTCAACCATGAAACGAACAATAGTATTACTTGCAATGATGTCGCTTTTTGGCATGCATCATTCCGTTGCGCAGAAGATCGGGTTGTTGATGGATAGCTACGTTTCAGACCGCTGGTACCTTGATCAGAAGTACCTTGTCAATACAATCAAGGAATTGGGAGGTGAATGCATCGTTGAAGTGCCTTATGGCGATCCGGATGAGCAGGTGCGCCTGGGAAAACAACTCATCCAGCAAAAAGTCGACGCCCTGATCATTATTGCTGTCGACACGAAAAAAGCTGTCGAGATAGTCGAAGAGGCCAAAAAAGCAAACGTGCCCGTGATCTCATACGACAGGTTGATTCTCACCAACGACATTTCGTACTACCTGTCCTTCGATAACGAAAAAGTCGGGCAACTCCAGGCGGAATATGCGCTGAGCAAAACGCCTTCGGGACAGTTTATTTTGTTAAACGGCCCTGAGAGCGATTATAACGCGATTCTTTTCCGCCGGGGACAGCTAAAAGCCCTTGATGCTTCCGTTAAAAGCGGCAAGGTGAAGATCGTGGGCGACTATGTTGTCGGCGACTGGAGTGAACTGCTCGCGATGATGAAGATCAGCGAGGAGCTGGCCGCGAAGAAGCTGATACCGGACGCGGTCGTCGCCGCGAATGATGCGCTTGCCAATGGCGCAATACTGGCGCTTCCCAAAGACGCCGTGGGAAAAGTTGTGGTTACGGGCCAGGATGCCGACCTGACCGGGATAAGAAACATTATCCAGGGGAATCAAAGCATGACGGTTTACAAACCCATCAAGCCACTGGCTGTGCGTGCCGCCGAAATTGCCATGTCGCTGGCAAAGCACGGAGATGTGCCCAATAAGAAGAAGGTCCGCTTTGGCGATGTGGAAGTTTACGCCGAACTGCTCGCGCCGATGACGGTTGATAAGAACAACTACAAGGAGACGGTTGTGAAAGATGGGCATGTTTCAAGTTCGGAGATTATGATCAAGAACTAGCCCGTTTCTTCCTGGGCAAGGAAGGCAAGGGGGCGTTCAGATTAAGCCTCACGGTCGAAGATACCATTCCATATCGCGAGAATTGCCGGCGCGCGTACCGCTGAATTAATTCTTCGCAGTAAGGGCCCGTAGCACATCAGCGGATTTTCCGCGGCAGACGGCGCCTGCGCATCAATTTTAATATTCTCAGGAATACATGAACCCCCAAAATAGCTCCCACAAGACAAACAAGATTCCATACGTAGAGAGAACAACATTTAGTCCCTGGTATATTGATATATCCATAAGTTTTCTTACGCCTACTACCAACACTGCTAGCTGGCCAAACTTAAATATGTTTGAATCTTTAAGGAGTTCTCTAACCAGCGGATCGCAGTCTGGCCAAATTGAAATAAGAGAAAGAGGATTAAAGTCAGCGTAGTCTGAAAGGGTATAGCTGCGCTCAATAAATGTAAAATTTGCAAGACGAAAAAATATGTGAGCGAGAAATATACTTTCCGCCAGGATAGAAACCTTCAAAATGCTACTGAATTGGGGCTCCATGACATTGTTACTTCCCTGGTACAAAATCATTGCACCTTGAAGAACGCCAGCAATTGTAATCACCTTTAATGAAGTATAAATGATGGTGGGCAAAAAGTTGAAGAAAAGAAATGGCCACAATCCCGCTCTCGTCGGATCTCCAATGATCATCACCGGCACATATAACAGGATGTAATCAAGAAACCGCAACAAGAAGAACAGAAAAATGAACGCCACAGCGACCCTGGTTAGCCGGGTCTGTAATACATCCTCAATCATCTGCTTTCAAATTGCCTTTCCAGTGATCGTGTTCTTTCCAGATGATTGAGAATCTTCGCATTCAGGGGGTTCAACTTCGGAACATTATAATTATCCCAGAATTCTTTGTTGTAAGGCCATTTGATTTTCGAAATATCGCCTTCCGGATCTCCCTGTTCTTTAGTTTTGATTCTGTCGAAACCAGATTCCTGAAAGCCGGTGAGTAAAAAAATCAAGTCCATATACTGCAGGCTCGATCCTCCTTGCTGGTCCGAAACCAAGGGATTCGTGTTTGATGCATACTTCCGCGTATGAATTACAAAGGGAGTGTAGTGCTCTCCGAGTCTCCGGTAATGTATTTCAGATTGATAGAAATATTTTCCATCTATTGCCTTGCGCTTCATCTTATCATCCGTCGCACTTAATATGAGCGCGTTCTCAATTTTCAGAAAAGCATAGTCAGTCTTTTTTATATAGAACCTGACCTCCCTTTTGAAAAAAGCACTTCCCTTTGATTCAACTACAATCTCGAAAACGGGGTGCCCATCATACTCGGAAACTCCGGCCAGATAGATATCGTAGTCGTCCAGAAAATTAGACGATAAAAAGTGAGGCGACCTGGTCCCGAGAAACCTTATATAATTGTCTTCGAGAATTTCGTACATGTCATTCTTTTCACCGAAAAGATAGTTGTATACCGATCCCATCTTGTCATAAGTTCGACTATCATCGCTCTGGCGAAGCTCCACGATCTGGATCCGGGATTTACTGATATTCAGATTTTCCTTGTCGAAATTATTTCTTGAATAACCAATCTCCTGCACTAGAATGCTTGCTTCAATCAGGCGCGTATAAAAAGTATCTTTGACTGAAATCTCCCGATAAAAACCTTCCAGAATGTGCTTCTTTTTCGGATAATTTCGAGCGATTGCCCGAATAGCTTCATTCAACAGGTAACGCCCGGAGTCGAGCTCATCAACTATGACTACTTCGTTAAGGATCGTAGAAGCGGGTGTAAGCACCAGGATTGTTCCCTGGTGAGTCATTCTGTCGATTGGCAGTTTTTTACTCTTGTACCCGATACATGAAACTGTGAGGTACTCATCGGAATTAGTCACTGGAATTCTCAGGCTGAATTCGCCGGAATAGCCTGACACGGTTCCAAGAGTTGACTGGCTGACAAATAAGTGGGCTGAGGCAATCGGCGCGCCGGACAGGGAGTCAAAAACATAGCCACTAATCTCAAACGTTTGGCCATGCAATCTGATGCTACCACCCACGAGGACCAACATGATCCATATCGATGTACTGCAATTCATACATTTTGGAAAACTTTTTCACGTATTACGGACAATTGAACTGCGCGTGTAAATTGCTCGATAACTCACAACTCACTTCGACCCCGGGAGCACACTGTCCCGAACGCCGGCACCCTCAGGCGAATTCAACGGTTATAATAACACAAAGCATCTTAGAATACCAGCGTATGAGGTTACAAAATCGACAAACGAAAAGGTGTCCACCGGCCAGTTACTGCGGTTTCTGCCGGAGTGGCGTACTCATAAGACTATAAGAACATCTTAAGAATAATAGATCATACTTTTTTGAGACACAGATTACCGAAGGAGAGGTGCATCGGAATGCCATATTCCATTTTTGGTAACGTCCGGGACATGAGAACACACAGTGCCTAAATTGCCACACGCGTACTTAACACGCACGCCAATTTGACCTCCGTCGTGTTTCTCGACAAACAGCATAAAACATGAAACCCGCCTTCTGCAAACCCTGCGAATTCTCACGTTGATCGCTTAGGACCTGCCCACATGTCGTAGATGTGCGGCGCAACAATCATAACGATCACCATTGTCAATACCATAAGCGGTATGAACAGGATCGGAAAGAAGGTCGCTCCGAGAAACAAAAGAGTCAGGATGAAAGTTTTCATACTTCAGTTTTTTTGTTAATCATCCTCCTACATACATAAGATACCTAATAGACATAAGTTGTAACATGACGGTGTATAGCACTTCGTAAGACAATTGGCATGTAAATCATGGCTGTCTGCTCTCAGTGCAGACACAAATCCAGACTTGAAACCCGCTGCGCGGAACCCCCGGTCTCCTTTTCAAAATGCCTCATTGTTCGTTCTGACGTTTCAATGATGTCTTCAATCCATTCGGCATTATGACGTTCTCGCCGCAGCCGTCGTTTTCCATCCATCGCGGCGTGACAACTATACGGCGGTTGCATGAGATTTTTCAAACGAATGCACGACTTTCATCATGAGTTTGCCCTGGGTCGGGACATATATTCGGTTCAATAAATACCTGACTATGGCAAGAATTCTCTATGGTTTCCTTATGGCCCTGGCAATCTTGTCGACGCCAGCGCTTGCATTCGCGCACCCGGGTCACGGGCATGGCGATGGGATGTCGCTGAAGCACTATCTCGTTAACAATGTTCACCTGTTTCCCCTGTTGTTGGCAGGGGCAATTATCGTTGCGGTGATTGTCCGCATGATCCTGAAGACGCGGGGCATTAAATCAAAGTGAAATGCATGAGTTGTCGCTTATCCTGAACATCGTGGATCTGGCGACTGAGGCAGTTCACAACGCTAAGGCCAGACAGGTTGATGTGATCGAACTTGACATCGGCGGAATCGCGGGCGTTGAGCCGGATGCATTCGACTTCGCCTGGCCCGTCGCGGTAAAGAATACGGTCCTTGCAAACGCGAAAAGAATAATTCACGATTTGCCTGCCATCGCCCAATGTACCCGATGTCAATATCAGTTCGACACAACCCAGCGATTTGCAGAATGTCCACAGTGCGGTGACGTATGTGATCGTTATGTGCAGGGCCTTGAACTCAGGGTAAAATCATTGGTGGTCTCGTAAATAAAAAACAAAGAATTATGTGCTCAACATGCGGATGTGGACAAGCGGCCGGTGAAACGATTACTATGGTGGGTGCGGAAGAATTCAAGCCGTTCTCCGGAAATCTCATTGCGGCAACACCTTCTCGCCACAACGGTATCACTGGTGATCAACGCCTTATTCGCCTGGAAAAAGACATTCTGTCACAGAATAATACTGACGCTGAGCACAACAGAAGCCATTTTCAAGCCGCGCACATGCTTGCAATAAACCTCGTCAGTTCCCCCGGATCGGGGAAGACAACGTTGCTTGAGTCTACACTCCGGCATCTCCAGCATCGTTTTGAGCTTTCCGTCATCGAAGGTGACCAGCAAACGCTGATTGACGCGCAACGCATCGCCGCTACCGGGTGCCATGTGGTTCAGATCAACACAGGCAAAGGATGCCATCTCGATGCGGGAATGGTACACCGTGCCATTCATAAACTGAATCCCCCGGATAACGCGATACTATTCATCGAGAACGTCGGCAATCTCGTATGCCCCGCGCTGTTTGATCTGGGGGAAACGTTCCGCGTCGCCATAATCTCGGTAACCGAAGGCGACGACAAACCGGCAAAGTACCCGGATATATTTCAGTCCAGTGATCTGTGCATCATCAATAAGGTAGACCTTCTTCCGTACGTCGACTTCTCAATAGCCAAAACGATTTCGGCAGCGACGGCTGTAAATCCCAGACTGAAATTTATCACCGTGTCTGCAAAAACAGGCGAGGGCATGGATCAATGGTACGCATGGCTGCAAATGTCACATGAAGCAATGAAGACAAGTTTACCTGAGCTGAACGATACCGCAGATGACAACCTATCACATCCATATTAAGGGTCAGGTGCAGGGCGTTGGCTTCCGGCCGTTCATCTACCGGAAGGCGATCGAAAGCGGCCTTAACGGTTGGATAAGCAACGGGGTCGATGGTGTTCACATGGAAGTTCAGGGCGATGAATGGCGCTGCAGGCATTTTTATGAGAGCGTAGTGGGTGATCCTCCACTTCACGCGAGAATTTCCGGTTACACTGCCGAAACAGTAACGAGGCTACCATACGATACATTCCGGATTGTTCCCAGCCAGGCGAATGGTACGCCCGACCTCCTCCTCACACCGGACATCGCACCATGTGAAAAGTGCAAAAGCGATATTTCATCGCCCGATAACCGCCGCTATCATTATGCATTTACGACATGCACCCAATGCGGTCCGCGGTATTCGATCATACGCGCGCTTCCATATGACCGTGAGACGACATCGATGCATGACTTCCAAAGCTGCCCAATGTGCCGGCAGGAATACACAAACGTTTCGGACCGGCGATATTATTCACAAACCAACTCCTGCCCGAACTGTGGTGTAACCGTTTCGCTTACTGACGGCAACGGCAACGCTATTTCCTCGGACATTCATGAAATACTGGCACTGGCAACGCAGGCATACCAACACGGAGAAATCCTTGCGGTGAAAGGTACCGGCGGTTACTTATTGACATGCGATGCTACCAATGCCGAATCCGTGGCGCGACTCCGCCTTCGAAAACGCAGACCGGCTAAACCATTTGCCTTACTCTATCCCTCGGTGGAACGAATCGCGGTCGATGCGTTCGTGTCGGATAAAGAGACAGCGGCTCTCGAAAGTGCGCAGGCGCCGATCGTTATACTAAACAGAAAAAAGTTAACTACACTTGCAGCGGAACAGATCGCGCCTGGCTTAGATACACTAGGCGTTATGTTGCCGTCATCAGCATTACTGTTTCTGCTTATGCAAGCGATCAACAAACCTTTGATCGCCACCAGCGGGAACATCAGCGGCGCCCCGATTTTTTACCGGGACGATGAAGCATTAACCCATTTAAGTCTTGTTGCAGATTATTTTATCACGCATAATCTTTCTCTCGCCGTCCCACAGGACGATTCGGTTATCCGGTTTACGAGAGGTGGTGAGCGGATAATACTTCGGAGATCCAGAGGAATGGGACCTGCGTTTTTTCCGAACCCACTGAAGCATGAAGCACGCTCAACCCTGGCAATGGGTGGCGATCTGAAAAGTGCTTTCGGCATTCACCACCGCGGGAACATTTATGTAAGTCAGTTTCTCGGTGACCTTTCGCATTATGAAACACAGAAAAGTTATCTGCATGTCCTTGATCACCTGCGAAAATTAACGGGTGCCGTACCCGAAGAAGTTCTTGTTGACAAGCACCCGCAATATTTTTCGTCCAGCCTTGGTCGGACGCTGAGCAGCGAAAACGTTGAATTAACACCTGTGCAACACCATAAGGCACACGCTTATGCTGTGCTTGCCGAGAACGGTTTGCCTGACATCCCCGATCCGGTACTGTGCGTCGTGTGGGATGGAACGGGCTGGGGCGATGACGGAAATATCTGGGGCGGCGAGTTCTTCGTCTACGGGCACGGCCGACTTGACAGAGCAGCGCACATTCCCTACTTCGCGCATATCGCTAACGACAAGTTCTCCCGCGAACCGCGTATTGCCGCGCTTTCCCTTTTTTCCAGGACTTCCGGTGCTGATCAGTTCCTGCGTCCGAAATTCAGTCGTGAAGAATGGAATCTATATCAAACCCTTTTATCAAAAAACGCAACACTGATGACCTCAAGCATGGGGCGGGTCTTTGACGCGGTCGCGAGCATGCTGGATCTGTGTGACATTTCCTCCTTCGAAGGGCAGGCGGCGATGTATCTCGAGAAACTTGCCTCCGCAGCTGGCCCCGGTTCCGACGAAGGGTGGTTTGAACGCAAACCGTTTTCGATACCCGCGCTGCTGAACCACGTTCTTGACGCAATGACGCACGGTCAGGAAAAAGAAAACATTGCATACAACTTCCACGTGTCCCTTGTGCACTGGATCATTCAGGTTGCAGAAGCGTACCCGATGAAACGTATCGCATTCAGTGGTGGTGTTTTCCAGAATGCGTTCCTGGTTGGCATTATCCAGGAGCGTTTGGGACAGCAGTTTTCCCTTCATTGGCATAAACAGCTATCGCCCAACGACGAATGCCTGGCGTTTGGTCAACTTGCTTTTGCCGAACAAACCAGGAGGAGGAAGTCAGCACTAACACGCGCTAAAGCGACAACAGGTATCGCTGCCGTTGTTGAATAGCATATTGACGTAACGCGATAAAACAAAACAAATAACACCATGTGTCTGGCAATACCAGGAAAAATAACGGTGATTGAAGATCATGCAGACCCAACGTTCCGTACGGCCAGGGTAAGCTTTGGCGGCATCCATAAAGAAGTAAATCTCGCATTGGTACCGGAAGCCCGGACCGGTGATTACGTATTGGTGCATGTCGGGATTGCAATAAGTATTGTAGATGAGGATGAAGCATTGAAGACACTACAATACATCGAAAAGCTCGGCGAACTGGAAGAATTGAAATCGCCCGAAGGTGAACGCTCATGAAATATTTAACTGAATATCGAAATAGTGTGCTGGTCGGGCAGTATGTTGACCAACTTCACCGAATTACCACGAAACCCTGGACGCTGATGGAAATCTGCGGCGGACAGACGCATAGCCTGGTGAAGAACGGTCTGCTGGAGATGTTACCGTCGCTAATCACTATGGTTCACGGCCCCGGGTGTCCCGTATGCGTCACACCGCTCGGAATC
>CBKWFZ010000002.1:0-21903 GCA_966673785.1 uncultured bacterium | reverse complement strand
TTTGACCCTGAACCGGTTTGAGAGTTCGGATTTGCGGCCGAAATTAAAAAAATCAATCCATAAACGAAGATATTTTTATTTGCGTTGGACTAGAATCACCGAATAAAAGTCTATGAAATCGTTTGTCCTCCTGCTTTCATTTTTGCTCGTTAATCTCTCGTCCCGGACAGATGGAATGGAAGAAAATGTGTGCCTTTCTGCCGAAGAAGCCCGCCTTCACCAACTGATCAATGCGTACCGCGCCGAGCACAAGTTGCCGCCGATTCCGCTGTCGGCGAAACTGACAAAGGTGGCCCAGGCTCATGCCCGCGACCTCGCTGAAAACTTCGATTTTGACCCAAACGGAAAGTGCAATCCCCACAGCTGGTCTTCGAAGGGAGACTGGACGCCGTGCTGTTACACGTCCGATCACAAAGAAGCAGAGTGCATGTGGAAAAAGCCGGAGGAGATCGCCGGTTATGAGTCGTCCGGTTTTGAGATCGCCTATTTTCATTCGGCCGGCGCCGACGCTAAGGGAAGCCTCGAAGGTTGGAAGATCAGCCCCGGCCATAACCCCCTTTTGATTAATAGCGGAATCTGGGATCGTGTGACATGGAACGCAATCGGGATTGGAATCTATGAAGAATACGGCCTTGTATGGTTTGGCCAGATTGCGGACGAATCGGTCCCGGTGCAATGTAACTAGCGACTCAAAATAAAAAACAATTCCCAATATCGGAAAAATAAGAATCAGGAAGCGGTCTCCTGATCGCGAAATCGCGGTTTGTTTAACTGGCCCGGATTTGGAATAGACTAATCAAACAACGATTAGCGCCATGTTTACCAGCTTTTTTTTCAGCCGCATGAATCCGAGACAACAGATCAAAATGCTTCGTCGGAAAGGTATTATTTTGGGGACGCGGGTAAAAGACGGCCGGAAGGTTTACATCTACATGTTGAAAGACCTGTTTGCAGAGGTTTTGTACAAGAACGACAACGCCGATGACGAAGCCGAAAAGATCAGCATCCTGCGCGGACTGGACAACCTCAACAACTACCTTGAGAATGAGTTCCGGGCGTCGTTCTAGGCTTTCTTCAGTACCCTGGCCATCGTCTCGCCGATTTCAGCAGGGGACTCAACCACATTTATGCCGCATTCGCGCATGATCTTCATTTTTGCTGCGGCTGTATCCTCGGCTCCACCGATAATGGCGCCAGCGTGCCCCATGCGGCGTCCCGGAGGCGCAGTCTGACCGGCAATAAACCCGACGACGGGCTTTCTGTTGCCGTCCTCCTTAACCCATCTTGCCGCCACAGGCTCGTAGTTTCCACCGATTTCTCCAATCATAACGATCGCGTCAGTCTCAGGATCGTTCATGAGAAGCTCCACAGCATCTTTGGTTGGCGTGCCAATGATAGGATCCCCACCAATACCGATTGCCGTTGAAATACCCAGCCCAGCCTTTACAATCTGATCAGCAGCTTCATAGGTTAGTGTTCCGGATTTGGATACGATACCTACGCGGCCTTTTTTAAATACAAAGCCTGGCATGATCCCGACTTTCGCCTCACCCGGTGTAATCACGCCCGGACAGTTTGGACCAACAAGTGTAACGCCACGCTGCCGAATGTACTTTTTGGCGATCATCATATCCTTAACCGGAATACCTTCCGTTATGGCGATAATTACTTTGATTCCTGCTTCAGCCGCTTCCATAATCGCATCGGCGGCAAACGCCGGTGGTACAAATATTATGGATACGTCCGCGCCCGTTTTTTGAACGGCCTCCTGCACTGAGTTAAAAACCGGTCTTCCCAGGTGCTCGGTACCACCTTTGCCCGGGGTCACACCACCAACCACATTCGTTCCGTATTCAATCATCTGACCGGCGTGAAATGTTCCCTCAGATCCGGTGAATCCCTGCACGATAACGCGGGAATCCTTATTAACCAGTACGCTCATGTATGCTTGTTTTTGAGAAGCACAAAAATAGGAGAATTAAGGTATTGGCCAAACGCAAAAAAAGCCCCGGCTTGGGGCTTTCTCTGGTATTGATCGAATTCCGCTATTTCGTCTTAAGACCGGTACGCGCGAGAAACGTCTCGAAATACGTTTGATACTCGGGCACATCAGGAGCAAGGGCAATGGCCTTCTGATAGGCAGTCGCCGCATCGATCAGCAGGTTCTGGCTTTCAAAAAAACCGGCCCTTAGCAAATTGTTGAGCGCGGTCTCTTCAGCGGTTGACGCCGCAATTTCATCCAGCTGTTTCTTGATCCGTTCCTTGTCGGCTTTAGAGAGCCGCTTCACCATCAATTGATCCGGCGAAACCTTGTTATCAGTTTTCGAAAAGATCCTGATCATGATGTTGTCCTCGTGCTGAAAGTCGCGGTCAGCAAGGTTGATCGACACCGAATTCGACGGCGTTTCCATTTCTTTGAGTACATCGCCAAAGGGGTTGGAGAGAGTGACCATGAACGGTCCTTTCATATCAAGTTTGTTCCAGGACAATATCACCTCGTCGCC
Organism: uncultured bacterium; assembly: GCA_966673785.1. Taxonomy (GTDB): domain Bacteria; phylum Bacteroidota; class Bacteroidia; order Cytophagales; family Cyclobacteriaceae; genus Ohtaekwangia. The sequence goes on along the minus strand of CBKWFZ010000002.1, from coordinate 19,399 downwards.
ATACACTACGGTGAATGAGGGGGCAGTAGGAAGATACACTTCAATGTTCTCGGGTCCACGATGAACCGCTCCTGTCGCCTTTAACGTGTTGGCGGAACTGTTCGAACTCAGGATGTAGTCAGTATATTTAGCCACAACGGACGATCCGCCCTTCGCGAGATTTTCTTCCAGCTTGGAAATCTTATGCGACCCTGCTTCCTTTACTTCAAGCGGTTTTCCTTCGTGGTGGACAAGACCCAGGTAGGCATTCGGGCTTAATCTGATCTCGTCGGACTTCTGCAGCTTCGTTCCGACTTTTATAAGTTGCCAGGCCCCGCCAGACTTAACTTCGTTCTTACCCTTGCTTACAAGGACCTTGAAAGCAAACTGCTGCGCAAACGCCAATTGTGCAAAAAGAAACATTAGCACAAATGGGATAGAGAATCTTTTAGTTTTCATCTTGAGAATCGAAATGATGTATACGAAACTACCTGTTACAAGGTTGATTAGATTGCTTACTTACTGATATTATTTCTGATCAGGAATTCTTCGTATGCTTCAGCGTAAGACGGAACGTCAGGAGCGAGCCTGATGGCTTCTTCATAGGCCGTAATGGCATCTATCAGCAATCGGTTTTCTTCGTAAAATCCAGCGAGTATAAGTTTGTTCAGCGCAGTAGGTTCACTCAACTCCGGGGCTATCACATCAAGAGACTTCTCAATGTTCTCGTGCTCAGACGGCGACAAACGCTTGATCAGATGCTGGCGACTGACCTCTCTGGAATCCGCTTTTGACGTTACCTGAACGATGATCGCGTTTTCCTTCTGAAATTTGGAAAAATCTACGACATAACTCTTTTCTGAAGTTTCGAATTTATCGAGAACGTCGTCGAACATGTTTCGCAGGGTAAGTACATAAGGCCCTTCAACCTTAGAGCCATCCCATGTAATGATGGCAGTATTATTAAATATCGACGAATATTGATTTTCAGGCAGAACAAGGTTCAAAGGCGTTGGCAATGCCCTGTGGACAGCTCCCGTTGCGCTCAACCTGTTTTTCTTCGCTTCAGGAGAATTACTGCTAAGGATGAAGTCAGTGTATTTTTGTACGACGCTGCTGCCTCCCTTTACCTGCGCGAGCAGATCAGTCACTTTTTTAATACCCGCGTCTTTTACTTCCAGCGCCTTTCCGCTTGCTGAGACGAGGCCCAGATACGCATTCTGCGCCAGCTTCACTTCATCGTTTTCCTGAAGAACCGAACCGGTCTTGATCGGCTGCCAGACATCGCCTGACTTAAATTCATTACTGCCCCTGTTTGCAAGGACTTTGAAGGAATAGCCCTGCCCGAATCCGGTAATCGAAAAGGTAAGCAGCGCCAAAAGGAGGGTAAATGTTCTTTTGTTCATGACATTAAAGCTTAACAAGACAAAAAATCGTTTTTAATGACTTAATACTTCTTCTTTCGGTTTGGTAATCAGGAACTTGTTCATAACAACTTTGGCGCCATTTTTCAGGATGCTGATATAAATCTCAAAGCAGGGCCCTGCAAGCGCCAAGGCCAATAATGCGATTGTTATTTCAAGTTTAAACGTGAACCAGTGGAAGACATAAGGGACCAGGATCAGAAACAAAAGGATCTGGATCAACTGAATCCCCAGCGTGACCGTATCGAACCAAAGCGGGAACCTCCGGTGGATGAATGCAAACAATACAATGTTTGCGAAACAAATAATAATTGCTACAGCTACTTGTTGCCACATTTCAAGCTCTCCGACAAAATCTCCGTTCAGGATCATCGAGATAATATTGGCATGCACAACCACGCCGTACATATCCGGGCGTGCGCGACCGCCAACCTTTTTGTTCAGCGGAGTAAAAAACTTGTCATCCCAGGATGTATCACGCAGATCAGAGCCGAGGAATCCCATCAGCACAATTTTATCTTTGACCAGCGAAGGCTCAAACGTAGTAGGATCCAGCGCCTGATACCAGTCAAGCACCGCGTACCTTCCGGGATAGGTGGACGCTCCATATGGATCTACGATATTACCCCGGTAATTGATGCTTTCTTCTTCGTTCCCACGCGATACGAACGTCTCCACCTTCGCTGAATCGAATAGCTGAGCCGCTTTCACAGAAAATGCGACCTGAGTTCTTGTGTTTACATCGACCGTAGGATATACTGATCTGCAGATTTTCAGGTCCTCCTGATGGTCAGCGCCAGTTGGCAGATTCACAAATCCCTGATATACGTTATCCGGCCGAAGGATCTCATCAGAATGTTCCATCGAATCATAGATCGCAACGTTAAGCTTACTGGTCGCCTTGGTTTGCCAGAGCTTATGCGCCATCACAACGGTTCCGGCATTTTCAATGGCGTCGCGTAGAATAAGATTCCCGAGCGTGTCATAACGTTGAGGACAATTTTCGGGATCGGTTAATCCACCATCGCATGAGAAAATAATGTCAATTGCAAAAAGCCGGGGCTGAAACTGACTGAGCACGCGAATCTGCTGGGCAATTTCTGCACGACTTAAATGAGCGGTGTTTACGATCAGGATGTTGGAATCTGCAAGCGGGTCTTCAATTCTGAGCTTTGAAAATGCATAATCAGTCAATTCAAAATCCGCCAACGCCTGTGATACCGGATCCAGGGCATCAAAAATCTTCGATTCAGACAGACGTTCCACACCAAGCATCACGAGGAAGACGAACGCCGTGGCGAGCACACAATCAAGCCAGAAATTTTTCATGCTCAGAAGGATGTATCAGGTAAATTTATACATTTAGCGCCAAAATTTTCAGGGAAAAGTGAAGCAAGCTACGAAAATACGCCAAGGTTCGGACTATTATTCCACTGGAATTTTACGCGGTGAGCGCGTTATCCTGGCCCAGGCTATTACCGTGGTTGAAAGCACGAGGCCTGAAGACCGATTACTCGCTGCATCCATTCTGAACACAGTTCTTCCTTCAACCGGAAAATCAATCCGGATCGGTATCTCGGGACCTCCGGGAGTGGGCAAAAGCACGTTCATCGAAGCGTTTGGACAACACATTATCGCAACCGGAAAAAAAATCGCTGTCCTGACCATAGATCCATCGAGCCAATTAACGAAAGGAAGCATCCTCGGTGACAAGACTCGCATGAATGAGCTCGCGACAAATCCGCAAGCGTTTATCCGACCATCCGCATCCGCAGATGCCCTTGGCGGGGTGGCTCATAAGACACGTGAATCAATTCTGCTTTGCGAGGCCGCCGGTTATGACGTTGTCCTCATCGAAACCGTTGGCGTCGGACAGTCCGAAGTAGCGGTTAAGAATATGACCGATGTTTTCCTCCTGCTGATGCTCGCGGGTTCTGGAGACGAACTACAAGGAATTAAAAAAGGGATTATGGAAATGGCCGACGTGATGGTAATTACCAAGGCCGATGGTGATAACCTTAAACGTGCACGAGAAGCGCGAAATGAATTCCAGCAGGCGGTTCAGCTGCTATTCTCCGGTCAGGCAACGTGGATTCCAAAAGTGCTTACCGCCTCGGCTATTCAAAACGAAGGCATCGCCGAAATCTGGGAGACGATACTCGACTTCGTTGGCGTGCTCCGGACTCACGGACTATTTGATGAAACGCGGCGGCGCCAGCATGTTTCTCACATGCATGAACATTTTAATCTGCTGCTGCGGACCGAACTGGATCAAAATGCCGAACTGGAAAAGATCCGGCTCCGGCTTGAAGCTGATGTTCGCGACAACCGCGTCTCTCCAACCGATGCCGGCAGTTCCCTCTTTCAGGCATTTCGCTCTTTCCTCAGGAAAACTTCCTGAAAATAAAACGCAAGCTTCTGGTCCGGCTTTTTATCGGCTTCCAGCGAAAATGAGAACTCCTTCCGGGTGACCCCTCCTAACGAATAGGCTATTGGCTCATTAAATAGAGGCCCATCCGCGACAAACGTGTGATATTCTCCATTTTCGCCGGCCGGATCGACGCCGTCGGGCATCACATTAACAAAATCACGATCGATTTCTTTTCCGAGCAAGCCGGCATCGTAACATTCCTGATTTGCCGCCGACACGACACATCGAAATCGGTTTTTAATCAATGAATCTACGCATTCACCCGGGTTCGCATTCCACAACGGAAATATCGGCGTCAACCCGGAGCCCTCAAGCAATTTCACGCGATACGCTCTCAGATCTTCAAGAAAGATATCGCCAAAGAGAATGTGCGTGATGCCTTTTTCGACGAAGTCAGCGTACATGCTTTTCGCCAATGCTTCGTACGATTCATTGGATCCTTCGTCCATGTAGTACCTGACCAGAGGGAGCTTCATCGATGCGGCCTGGGCGTCGATGAGTGTCTCCGGAATTCCGTGCAGTCCGACTTCCCGCTCTGGCAGGCGCAGGACGCAGTGGAGATGCACTACAACGGCATTCTCTTCGTTTTGCAAAAAGCGATGTAATGCAAGCGCTGCATCTTTTCCGCCACTCCAGCTAACCGTTATCCTTTTTTGTAAACCCATATGGACAATGACGACACCCGTTCTTACAGCAATAGCCCCTCCGTAGGTGATACTCCTCCGTAAACACCATCAGGCCGTTTTCCCAGTAGTACAGCGCTCCCTTCCCCTTGTTTGCACTTCTTTTTTTGCTCATGCTGTTATCGGCCCAAACGCTCCTGCCTGCGACGCCGTGAAAACAAATATAATGGTATAACCTTGATCGTGATATTCACTAACATTGCGTAACGTATGAATTCAATTCCGTTGAGCCAACAAACAATACCCCTTTCAATCCTCGCTGTCGCTTTTTTCAGCCTCCTTTCATGCCGGCAGGGAGATAATCATGCGACTAAAGACGCAGCATGGCCCGGCGACACGGTCGCGCTTGCTTATGCTAATGGCTTCTCCATTGTCGAAGGTACAGGCTGGACCATGGTGGAAGTGAAACGTCCTTACATGGGCGCTGAAACCGGTTACCGCTACCTGCTCGTTCCGCGTGACGCGGAAGAAGTGCCTGAACATGATCCGTCGATTCGATTGATCCGTACACCTGTGCAGTCTGTCGTATGCACATCTACAACTCACATTCCACTTCTTGATTATCTTGATCTCACTGACCGCCTCGTCGGATTTCCAACCACCGATTACATCAGCTCGCTGAAAACGAGAGCCAGGATAGATTCAGGACTCGTTACTGAGCTTGGCGTCGACAAAGGTCTCAATCTTGAACGATTGGTGAGCATCCGTCCCGAGCTCGTTGTGGGATACACCATGAGCAGCGATTACGGGCAATTTGCAAAAATTGAAGAGTTGGGCATCCCGGTCGTACTAAATGCGGAATACCTCGAGGCGCACCCACTCGGAAGAGCTGAATGGATCAAGTTCATCGCGCGGTTTTTCGGCAAGGAAGCCGAAGCAGACTCCGTGTTCGCGTCCATTGAAAATAAATACAACGAAGTCATGCGTGTTACTGCGGACGTTGCGAATAAGCCAACCGTTATAAGTGGTATACGCTACGGCGACGCATGGTTTCTTCCCGGAGGCCGGAATTATGCGGCGGAGCTGCTTGATGACGCCAGTTGCAATTACCTGTGGCGCGAAAATACATCTACCGGTTATCTGGAATTGAGTTTTGAGACAGTTTATGAAAAGGCGCACACGGCGGACCTATGGATCGGCGTAGGTCCATTCGCCACACTTCAGGAATTGCGCGCCGGTGATCACCGGTACGCGCAGTTCAAGGCTTTCGAAACCGGAGAAGTGTACAATTACGATGCGCGGATAGGCAGCAAGGGTGGAAATGAGTATCTCGAACTCGGTTACCTCCGCCCCGATCTTATCCTTCAGGACCTGGTCAAGATCGCTCACCCGGAGCTGTTACCAAACTATAAGCTGTATTTCCACCGTCGACTCGAGTAGCTATTTTGTCTTGATCTGGCTGCTGGTCTTGAAAGTCCAGAGGATCGTTTCCAGTTCGCGCATCATCTCCCGTTTGTCCTTGCCCGGCGCATAGGCGAACCCTTCGACATAATACAACAGACCCCGCGGCTCGTCGACGAGTGCATACCCCAGGAACGGGCCACCCATCGTCCGTTGGTTTGTACGCCACAAGCCCCGTAGCTCCATGGCGAAGTTTCCATTCAGCCTTGTCTGCCGGGCATGCACCCGCGCATCTTCCTGTTCGGTCGTCAGATAACTTTCGGGATTTTCCGGATTCTCATACAAATATTTGCGGCACGTCTCATTCCGCCAGGCGATTAGTGAATCGGGAAGCAGCTGATACTCGCTGTCGTAAGGTTTCCACGTAATCCAAACGTCTTTGTCGGTATCAGCGGTCATATTTCTCAGCCACACGAAGTCGCTGGTCTTGTCCGCGAGCCTGTAGCCAACGGGGATGCTCAACTCGATCTGCTGTTCCTCACGCAGGAATGCCGTAACCCCCTTGGTCGACTGCGTAGTCAGAATCTCACGGGTCATCCGCTCGCGCTCCTTTCGATTGAAATAATCGAGAATAGCCTGCTTATTTTCCTGAAGATACTCAAGCATGTTTTCCTCCGTCCTGCTAAACAGGTACATAACCTCCTGGCCACGCGCATACTCATTCGTTTTTGTCGCCATCGAAAAGGACGTATCGGCGCGGATACGGTTCAAAGTCTCTTCGGAGAATTGTTGTTTCAGGATACGTGAACCCGGCGTGTTCTGGTCAAGCGTGAACACATAGACAAGGTTCCGCATTTTTGTCAGCATGGTTATGCCCTTGCTCGGGTGAATCCAGATTGTATTAAACATCGGCTCGCTTTGCGGAAGACCCGGCACCGCCGCATGGAAGACACGGCGAACCTCATCACCAAGCTGACCGTTCCACTGGACCGAATCCATCATGATCAGGACATCGCCCGGTTTGCCATTCGCCCGTTGAAGATATTCAGGATTAGTATCACCCGAGCAGCCGCCGAGAAAGATCAGAATAACGCTGAGGAGCCAAAGTACACGCATACCGAGAATTTTTAAAATTATAATGCCGCGCCGCACAATTGGTCACATCAAACCAACCAAAACGGGGCTTAAGTTCCGGTACCAAAAATAAAGAATACTCGTTACTGGCGGGTGATCAAATGCCTATAATAAGCTTTTGACCAGGCTGGATTTTGTTGCTCTCGAGATTGTTAAGGCTTTTCAGCTTTTCTATGGTCAATCCCTGATATTTCCTTGAGATCGTCCAGAGGGTGTCACCGGGCTGGACGGTGTACGTCTGACCTCCGGTAATAGGTTGAGGCGCTGCCTGTTTAGCGGATGCATACGTGCTGGTTTTTGGCCCGCCACCTCGTGCGTAAATCGTCAGGCGCTGGCCTTCCCGGATCATGTTGCTCCGGAGGTTATTCCAGCGTTTGATCTCTGATACCGTTACCCGGTGTCGGATCGCGATACTGCCCAAAACGTCGCCCCGGCGAACTTTGTACACAACGCGATTTTGTTCCTGGATGTGCTCGTATTTTTTGGCAATCACCTCAATTTCCTTTTTGCCGGTTTGTGCGGCAGAATCAAGAATCGCCATACGTTGGTCGAGCAGACGCTCTTTGGCTGTAGCCGGAATCTTGAGCACATATGGCTTACCCGATACCGGTATTGCAGCATGGAGGATAGACGGATTGAGTTTCTGAAGATCCTCGACGCATGAACCTGTAAGGGAGGCGAAGGTCTCAAAATGCAAGTGACGGGTTATATGCAGCGTATCGGCGACTACCGGGAGTTCCTCTCCACCCTCGATAAAGTTGTGTTCATCGAGATAGTTCATGGTATAGATCATTGCCACGAACTGCGGCACATAAGCACGCGTTTCGCGCGGCAGATATGGATAGATCTCCCAGAACGTTTTTTTATAACCCGAGCGGCGAATTGCGCGCTTCACGTTACCCGGACCGGTATTGTATGCGGCGAGGGCGAGTTCCCAATCCTTGAACATACCGTAAAGATCACGAAGGTAGCGGCACGCGGCATCGGTAGCCATTTCAGGATCCATCCGTTCGTCGATGTAGCGGTTATTTGACAATCCGTAATATTTTCCGGTGGCCGACATAAACTGCCAAAGGCCAACGGCACGCGCGCGGGACACCGCTCTAGGATTGAGTCCGGATTCGATTATACTCAGATACTTCAGTTCATCAGGCAGGTTATACTTTGCGAGATGCTGTTCAAAAAGCGGGAAGTAAAGATTTTTTCTGCGAAGAACCATCCTCGTGTACTCGCGATCGCGGATGGTAAAATAATTGATGAAGGCGTGGATCTTATCGTTGTAATGCAACGGCATGTTCTTCTCAAGACAACGAAGCCGGTCTGCAATCAAAGCCGGGTGATCGTCACCGGGGATGTACTCCAGTTCCGTGGGGAGGGCATAATAAACAAAGTCGGCGGTATCGGTCTTGTACAGCATTTCTTCTTCGGCTGCGGCCACTTCAACGGAGTCGATAACCGTTGTCTCCGGCACTTCCTGGGAAAAGGCTGCAGCGGAAAAAATAGTTAACGCCGTCAGAAAAAATACCTTCCTCATCTCAATTCAGTTTTATTAGATCATCCGAAAAATTCAAAAGCTTTGCCTCTTCAAAATCATCTGCGATCACCTGCAACCCTATGGGTAAGCCCTCATTATCGGTTCCGCAGGGAAGCGCGATCGCAGGAACACCAGCCACATTTGCCTGGACCGAGAAAAGATCCGCCAGGTACATCTCAAGCGGATTCTCTGAATGCTCTCCAAGCTTAAACGCTGTGGTCGGCGTTATCGGCATAACGATGAAATCAAATTTACCAAGAATTTGTTTGGTTTGTTCACGGATCATGCGACGAACTTTCTGTGCTTTTGTATAGTACGCGTCATAGTAACTCGCACTAAGAACAAAAGTTCCCAACAGTATCCGGCGCTGAACTTCCTTTCCAAATCCCTCCGACCTGCTCTTCTTGTACATGGAGGTCAGATCAGTTGCCGCCTTAGAGCGGTGTCCAAATCTCGCGCCATCAAATCTAGACAAGTTTGAGCTTGCCTCCGCTGTGGCGAGAATGTAATACGTGGGCAGAACATACTCCTGCAATGGAAAATCAATTACTTCAACCGAATGTCCGGCGTGGCGAAGCCGATCAAGTTTGCTCCTGATCGCGCTTAGGATTTCAGGTTGCAAACCAGTACCCGCATCAATTTCCCGGACGTACGCGATTTTGTAGCGTCTCCCCCCCGATTCAGCCAGCTCCTGCGAATAGGCAGGGACCTTGTTTCTTGAAACCGTGCTGTCCTCGTCGTCGGGACCGGAGATGATTTCGAGTACCAGGGCAACATCCTCAACCGATTTTCCAAAAATTCCAATACAGTCGAAGGACGAGCCATAGGCGATAAGGCCGTATCGTGAAATACGCGAATATGTTGGTTTTAGCCCGATTACACCGCAAAAAGCCGCGGGTTGGCGTACGGATCCGCCGGTATCTGACCCCAGGGAAACATGGCACATGCCGGCCTGAACCGCAACTGCGGAGCCTCCTGATGAACCGCCGGGAACGCGGGAGTTGTCTGCATCGTTCAGGACCGGGCCAAACGCGGAATTTTCATTTGACGAACCCATCGCGAATTCATCGCAATTTTGTCTTCCAATGATAATGGCGTCTTCATCCAGCAGTCGCTGAACTGCTGTTGCGTTGAACTGTGAAACAAATCCGTCAAGAATACGGCTGGAAGCCTGCAGGGGGTGATCTTCGTAAGCGAGAACGTCTTTTATACCAACCACCAAACCGGCGAGACGGCCGGCTTTCCCATCTTTTAATTTCTTGTCAATCTGAGCAGCCTTTTCTAACGCTTCGTCCTCGTATACGCCGAGGAAGGCGTTCAAATGGCTTTTTTCGCGTATGTTTTTGAGGTAGTACCTGACTAGTTCCTGGCAAGTGACTTTGCCCCGCAACAGATCGTTTCTAATGTCGCGAAATGTGGCGTATGTCGCTGTCACCTATTTACCTTCTTCAATTTTGCCGGCATCCTCAACTTCCTTCTTCACGTCCTTGACGGCATCCTTGAATTCCCGCACACCCTTTCCAAGGCCCTTCATGAACTCAGGGATCTTCCGCGCACCAAAAAAGACCAGTACAAAAAGACCAATGAGAAGAATTTCCTGGAAACCAACCCCACTCAAAAACAATAGTGTCGCGTTCATGGCTTATTTTTTTAATGAACGACAAAATTATACTAAAATAAATTACCGTCAAATGACCTGTACCGGTGGGAAAACCTGACAATTGTAAGCTTAATAACAGCCAGCTTTCGTTACATATTTCTCAACCAGACCTGTGGATCGAGTGCAGTTGTGTTCTTAAAGATTTGAAAACGCAATTCCGATACACCTTCATTATTTGAGAATACCCGGCCAATTTCCTGGTTCGTGGTCACTTTCTGACCGGCTTTTACAAACACTTCCTTAAGGCCCGCGTAAACGGTCAGGTAGTCGCCATGATTGATAATTACCGTGCTCCCAAGAGTCGGAATAAAAGCCACCTTCCTGACTTCGCCCTGGAAGATGCTTTTCACCTTCTCATCTTCCTTCGTTTGAATATTCACTCCGTTATTTTGCACAACAATGCCCTTCAGCACAGGATGGTTCTGCCGGCCAAAACCCAGGGAAACGAAACCGGACGAAACGGGCCACGGAAACTTGTTTTTGTTCTCTTCGAAAGATGACGACAATGCAATCGATTCGGCGGACTTTGCCCTGGCCGAATTTCGCGCGAGTTCTTCCTTGATGGCGGCGTCGATGAGTTTATCGAGTTTAGCCACCGCCTCCCGGGTGACATTCAGATTTCGCTTGAGAGTTTTCTCCTCCTTTGCAAGGTTCCGCACCAGCTGGTTTTGTTTCTTCTTTAATTGCGCCAGATTATCGTTTTCGCGGACCTGCTCCTGGAGCAACATATTTTTCTCATCGCGCTGGGCGCTGATCACGCGTACCTGCCCCGCCAGTTCTTCCTGAACCTTTTCAATCTGTTCCGCCTGATGCTTGCGTGTCTCTGCATATTGTTCCATGTACTTCAGGCGCATGACGAGCTGATCGAACGATTCAGCCGAAAAAAGGAATGTCAATCGAGTCGTGTTGTTATTTGCCTTCTGCGCCGCGTATAACATCGCCGCAAACTCCTGCCGAAGTTTCCCCAGATCCTCTTCGAGCGCCGTAATGATGTCGTTGTTCTCCGATATTTCATTATCGAGCAAAGACACCTCCGAACGAATGCTGCTTATCAGGTTCTCCTGCTCGCGGATTCGTTCGTTAAGCGCATTCAGCTCGCCGATCGAATTCTTTTTCTGGGTCGCTGTTTGTGAGAGTATTTTTTCAACTTCCTGGATCTTCTGCAGCGCCTGCTGCCGTTCTTTCTGGAGTTGTGCTTTTGATTTCTTTTGGGCGATGGCAGGCGCGGCGGCGGACAGGAATGCCAGTAGAAGGATTAAAACACCTTTACCTGCGGACATATCGCTTGGGAATATTGAACGGAAATTTAAGTTCCTTGCCACCTACCTCTGCTTTGCTGTACTCAAAAATAATGGTCGTATTCAGAACACCGGCCAGAGTTTTATAAAAAAGGCTAATGGTACCGTTGTATGGGAACAATTTATCGCCAACCGCCTGAAAGTTCGAATAGTTGATTACCAGCGAATTGCTTGAGCCCTCCTCCTTCATTTCGATCTTTTCAATTTTCGTACTCGCGGCATTTACAAAGTTCGATACATCGACGGTACCTGCATTTTGTTTCAGAATGAACATCGAAGATTCGCGAACCACTTCATCGCCTTCCTGACGGGGAACGATAAGGTTGCCGAGCATCGCCGCCTGAATCACGTCGTAGTTGATATCGAAATTGTAGCGCTTCGAAAGTTCATCGTAGTCAAAAACGTAGTACTCCTTGTCCATATTGCTTACGATGGTGATAGAGTCCTTATTGATGAGCGCCTTTCCCCCCTGGACACCAATCACCGAAAACGTCATCCAGATAACGCTGTCTTTCCGGACCCGGATGTTCGACTTAACCTCCCGCTCCTTGTTAGCATCGCGCAGGATCATGCGCGCCTTTCCCTGAAAATAGTCGAAATCAATTCCTTCAATACTTAGCTCCGCGGTTGGCGGGGCCTGGGTTACCGGAGCAATGACTTTCCTGCTGCAGGAGAAAAACGTAATTGACAGGCTCAGAAGGGAGAGCAGAATGACGGTTTTATTCATAAATCTTCCGGTTGGCAATTTTTCGGTTGAGAAGTTCATTATCCGCATTCAGCACCCTGGCCTTCTCCCATTGAACTACCGCAGCGTCTATTTCGCCTAATTTAAAAAGAATATCGCCAAAATATTCAAAATGATTAGCGTCTGGCTGGCCAGTGGAAACAATGCGTTCCATAACCCTCCTGGCTTCCTTCAGCTTTCCGCGCGAATCCAGAACGTGCGCATAGGTGTTCAGATAATCCGCATTCGCCGGTTCATTCTTCACGAGTTCTTCGGCCATCTTTTCGGCTTTCTCCAGGCTTGTCTTGCGTGCTACAAGGCTCGTACTCCAACCATTCATTACCGAATTATTGCCGGGGTCCTGCGCAAGCGCTTCGGCAAAAGCCTGATCCGCCTGCTCAAACCGCTGCATCCCGTGGTATGCCTCGCCAATCTTTCCATTGATCTCGGCCTGCAGCTTTGAATTCGACGATGATAACCGTATTGCCTGCCGGAATGCGGCAATTGCCTCGTCATACTTTTCCTGAAGCAAATACCCACAACCGTTGTAGTAATGAAGCTTACCCTGATTCGGAAAAATCTCAAGGACGCGGTCCGAATTCCGTACGAGTTGATCGCGGTAACCCAACTGATACTCGAGGTTGAGCAGGTTTTCCCATACCTCATACGTTACGTCACCCTTTGTGATTGCCTTCATGTACTGGGCATGAGCAGACTTGCGGTCTCCGCCAGCCAGATATAGATCACCACCAGCGACATTAACCTTCGGGTCGTCGGGGCTGACCTGCTCGAGACGCGTGAACAGTGACCTGGCGAAGGCAAACTTTTCCTCGTCGTTTCGCTGCTGAGACCGTGCAATTGCGAGCTCCGCCTTATAAGCTTCCAGGATCAGCAGTTTACTATTGATATCAACATCCGGATGATTGAACAACGCAAGCAGGATAGGGCGGGCCTTGGCTTCCTGATTATTCTCCCGATAAAACGCCGCCAACAACATCCGGGTATTTACGGCATCACGGTTTTCGGCCGCGAACGTCTCAAGGTGGCGGATGGCCTCATTCTTCAGACCTTGCTGTGACAAAACTTCGGTAAACCCCATCAGAACACCTTCATCCCCGGGAAAGGCAGCGATGAGTTTTTCCCCTTCGGCAACCGCTTCCCTCACTTTGCCCTGCTCAAGGTAAATGCGTTGTTTTTGAACGGATGACACCTCATTTACACCCAAAGCATTCTCAGCGCGCTGGTACGTTTTTATCGCATCATCCCATTTTCCGGCAAACTGATAAACAGCTCCCAGTTCGTAAAGGTATTCCTCGCTCCCCGGAATATGTGTAATCAACTTTTCGTAGGTCTGCGCGGCCTTATCAAACCGCGCAAGCGATGCATATATGTTTGCGCCCAGCAGATAGAAGTACTTGTTTTGCTTCTCAAGCCGAAGCGCATTTTCAATACTCACTGCCGCCTTCTGAAGATCTTCCGGCCTTTCATTCTGCATCAGCACCTCGGCAATCTTGTAATGGACCGTTGCATTTTCCGGCGTAATTTCAAGTGTTTTCTGATAGTATGTCAGCGCTTTGGCATAATCTTCCAGAATAAAAAACTTCTCTCCCTCGGTGAAATAAAACTCTGCCTCGCGCGAGCGGTTTGCCGAAGCCTGCACGTCCTCAGCTGGTTTGCGGTTACGCTGGGCCTGCGCAACGCTACCGACCGATATCAATACGACCAGAGTCGAAAGGAGAATATGACTATTGATTTTCTTCAATGAATGGTATTGTAGTCACCCAGACTCAGATCCAGCGGTGAACCTTCAAAAATAACGAAATTCCCTAACATACTGTTCGAGATCACGGCGTTCGCAACGCGTGTTTCCTTTTGTATAATTGAATTGCTCACGCGGCTGTCGACGATCGTTGAATTCTCTCCTATCGATACATAAGGTCCTACGACTGCATTTTCAAGCCGGACGCCAGCGCCAATAAAACAAGGCGGGATGACGACCGAGTTCACGAGCTTTGCCTCACCCGATACGAGCTTTTGGTCTTTTATAAACTCAAGATAGCGCTGGTTGGTTTGAACCGTCACATTCTTGTTCCCACAGTCGAGCCATTCGGTAACTTGTCCCGGTACCAGACGAGCTCCTTTTTTTTGGAGGCCCTGCAATGCCGAGGTAAACTGAAACTCTCCTTTGTCTTTAATGTCGTTATCAATCAAATATTGCATCTCTTTTGCCAACGCCGCACCGTCTCTGAAGAAGTAAATGCCGATAATGGCGAGATCCGATACATACGCTGATGGCTTTTCAACAAGGTCGATAATTTCGCCATCCGCATTGAGTTTCACGACACCGAATTGCGACGGATCGCTCACCTTTTGAACCCAGATGATGCCGTCCTTCGTCATATCAAGTTCAAACTCCGCCTTAAAAAGTGTATCAGCGAAAGCCACGATGACCTTACCGGTAAACAGTGCTTTCGCAAAAAGCAGCGCGTGCGAAATTCCCATAGCAACCTCCTGATAATAGATACGCCCCACCGCGCCGACTTCGGATGCAATTTTTTTCAGGTTCTCTTCAACTTCCTTTCCGAACGACGGATGAATTATAAAGCCGATGTTTTCAATTTTCTCCGGACATACGCGGGCGATGTCTTCGACAAGACGGTGAACGATCGGTTTGCCGGCAATCGGAAGCAGAGGTTTCGGAACAGTAAGCGTATGCGGCCGCATTCTTTTTCCGAGGCCGGCCATAGGGATTATAATATTCATAGTTTAAATAAAGGGTTTTCCTGGTGAAGCTGGAGTTTCTGATCGTTTAATTGAGACTTTGCCGAAATTGTTTCTTTTCGAGAAAGAAAACAACCAAAACGAAAACTACCATGATCGACAAGTGAAAAGTTGATGCCAGCCAGGCATTCGAAACAGAAATTGTGTTCACAAGAAACACGCATAGCGTCGTGACGACTATGTAAAGCAGGTTCACGCCGATGTCATAAGGGATTGGGAAATACTTCTGACCCAAATAGTAGCAAAGAAATGTCATTGAAAAATAGCAGACCAGCGTTGCCCAGCTGCTTCCGACGTAGCCGAGAACGGGTATCAAAAAATAATTGGCGACAACCGTAATTACAGCGCCAATAACGGTGATAATCGTCCCCCAGTAGGTCTTGTCGGTAAGCTTAAACCACACTGAAAAATTGTAGTAAACGCCCAGGAACAGATAGGCCAGAAGAAGCACCGGCACAATGTGCAGCCCTTCCCAGTATGACGGATCACCAAGAAAGTATTTGAGCACGTCGAGATTAATACTGACCGCCAGCAAAATGAAGCAGCAAACGATAACGAAGTAATGATTGATTCGGGCGAAGAGCTCAGGCGATTGTTTATCCGAGGCGTGCGAAAAGAAGAACGGCTCAGCCGCATAACGAAAGGCGGTCACCGCCAGGCTCATAAGCATCGCAAGCTTGTAACACGCGCCAAATACTCCCAAAGCATAGTCGGCGCTTCTGCCGGGATAGAATCCTTCCGGCAACCACGCCTCAAGCGTCAGACGGGAAAACATTTCATTTGTCATGCCCGCAAGGCCCGTAAGCATCACGGGGTATCCGTACCGGATCATTGCGGGTGAAATCTGTTTATCAAAAGCGGGTCTCCATGCAAGAAGCTCGGGGGCAAAAAAGAATATATAAAATGCATTCGCGATCAGGTTCGCAATGAAAACATAGGCAACGCCAACGGCCGGATCAAACGCAAACACCAAAAAATAGACGTTCAATCCGACGAGCAGTCCAATGTTTACCAGCTTTCCGACGGCAAAGCGAACCGGCTTCTTTTGTAAACGCAGCCGCGCAAAAGGGATCGCGACAATGGCGTCCATGAACATGATCAGTGCGAGGTAGTAGATGTACTTCTCATTACCGTCGATATTAATGTAGTCGGCGACCGGAAAGGCCAGCGCTACAAGCAGGAGCGTGACCGCTCCACTGAGAAAGATCACCACGGTCTGCGCAAGCCTGAAACTGCGCTTTTCATCGGAACCGTCGCGTGTTGCAAACCGGAAATACGCGGTTTCCATACCAAATAGCAGAATGGTGTTGATCACCGCCGTGTACGCGAAAAGTTTGGTTATAACGCCGTACTCTTCCGGAGCAAATACACTTTCGTCGGTGTGAAGCCGGACGAGGAGGAAGTTGATGAATCGCGGTACGATGGTACCAAATCCATACAGTACAGTTTCGCCGGCAAGTTTTTTCAGTTTACCCATGAACGGTCATGCAATCACTTTCCCGAAAACTGAGGTTTTCTTTTTTCCAGGAAAGCCGATGTGCCTTCTTTGAAATCCGATGTGGTCGCGCAATCCCTGAATAGAAGTGCCTCCTGTTCAAACCCCGCCTGACCGGGCGCTTCAGCATTGACTGCTTTAATCAAATATGAAAGGGTTAACGGGCTTTTCTGAATGATGGTTTCCATAAGCTTTGTCGCCGCCTTCAAAAGCGCGGCGGAGTCCTCATAAACGTGGTTGACCAGGCCGAGAGCATGAGCTTCTTCCGCACCGATCAGGCTTCCTGTCATGAGCAGCTCAAAAGCTTTTCCTTTTCCAATAAGTCTGGTTAGTCGCTGGGTTCCCCCGTAGCCGGGAATTATTCCCAGATTGATTTCCGGTTGTCCAAATTTGGCTTGCCGGCTCGCGAGTCGCATATGACAGGCCATTGCCAATTCGCACCCGCCGCCAAGGGCAAAGCCATTTACCGCCGCAATAATCGGTTTGGGACAGTCCTCAATTATCTGAAACAACTCCTGACCCCGTTTTGCGAGTGAAAAAGCCTCATCTGGGCTCAATTCAGCAAGTTCCCGGATGTCAGCCCCAGCTACAAATGCCTTATCTCCTTCGCCTGTAATGATGACACCCTTAATTCTAAGGTTTTTGGAAATTTCTTCTATAACTTTGTAAAGCTGGTTGATCGTATCATTATTAAGCGCATTCATCGCTTCCGGTCTGGAGATTGTTACCGTGAAGATTCCTGAAGCATCGATTGTTGAGGTTACCGGCATAAAAAATCGTGTAAAATTCGGTAAAAGAGACCCTGCAAGTTATTCAGAAAATTGGATTGTGAATTAAAAACAGTGGAGACATGAAACGTGTAGGATCGCTCTTGTTAGCTCTTTTGTCGCTGCATTTCGCGGCCAGAGCGCAAACGTGTACCATAACAGGTTCAGGTAGCAGCAACTGGAATAATGGTTCGCCGCTTGGCTGTCAGGAAGGGGGCACTACTGCCGGAGCCTCCGTGATTATCATCCCCGCAGGACGTACTATCAATTTCGACTCAAATGCGGACACATGGACGGGGGTGAGAATTGAGGTAAATGGAACTCTTCGGATAAATGCGCCGGGAAACGTCACGATTAACGCATCCATCGTTGTCAAAAACGGAGGGCTCCTTGCTATCGACAGCAAGCTCAATCTGGGCACCGCTGGCGGCTGTAATTATACGCTGGCAATTGAGTCGGGTGGAACAGCCGATATCGTCGGCGGATCATCAGATAGATTGAATATCTGCGGAACCGAGATCGTCCGTGGCGGAACCGGGGGATGTAATGATGATTACCCGAACGGTGATCCTTCATACTGTGAGCCAACCGGGGGATTCACCGGCCCCACGGGATTTGACGAGGATGGTTACAACGGCACGCTACCCGTCACGTGGCTTTCATTCAGCGCTACCAACGTTGATAACAAAAGCGTACATCTCGCCTGGTCGACAGCATCTGAGACCAACTCGGCGTCCTTTGCCATTGAGCGTTCATCGGATGGACGCCTGTTCAACATTATTGGCTCACAGGAGGCAGCCGGATCAAGCAGTGCCCGTCGTGATTATGCATTTACCGATACCTCGCCACTGCTTGGGCGAAACTATTACCGGCTTAGACAGATTGATCTCGATGGAGCCAGCGCGTATTCAACCATCCGTTTTGCGGACCTGGATGGCTCACGACTGGTTTCAGTTTATCCTAATCCCGCTGACCGCGACAGAGCAATTGGTGTCCGGCTTAACTTCCTGGATGAGGGAACTAACATGGTACGCATCTATGACCTGTCCGGACATGAAGTGAGGGTGTTCTCATTTACTGGCAATGAAGTTTCCCTTCCGGTTGAACTCGCAGCCGGATGTTATCTTCTGCGGGTGACATCACTAAAGTCAAATCTCATGTGCCGGTTTATCGTTCACTGACACGAACACGTTCACTCAGATTATGGAACGCTGGCAATTTTGCCATCATCTCCCCGACCATTTTCGCGAGATCGTACTGGTGTTGCCACCCCCAGTCCTTACGCGCAGAAGTGTCGTCAATTGAGCGTGGCCACGAATCGGCTATTTGCTGCCGGAAATCCGGCTTATATTCAATTGCAAAATCAGGCAGAAGCTTGCCGATCTCGTTCGCAAGTTCTTCCGGGTTGAATGATATGCCGGCGAGGTTATAACTGGAACGCACCGTGATTTTTTCCGCCGGCGCTTCCATCAGTTCGATCGTTGCATTCAATGCATCGTCCATGTACATCATGGGAAGCGTTGTCTGAGGACCGAGAAAGCATGTGTACTTTCTTTCCGTTATCGCCTTAAAGAAAATATCGACTGCATAGTCGGTCGTACCTCCTCCGGGCTTCGCCTTGTATCCTATTAATCCCGGATAACGGAGGCTACGTACGTCGAGTCCGTGTTTTTGATGATACCACTCACACCAGCGTTCACCGGCAAGTTTACTGATCCCATATACCGTGGTCGGAGCCATAATGGTATCCTGCGGCGTATCAGCCTTTGGCGTCGTCGGTCCATATACAGCGATCGAACTAGGCCAGTAAACTTTCCTGACATTGAACTTAACCGCAGA
Organism: uncultured bacterium; assembly: GCA_966673785.1. Classification (GTDB taxonomy): domain Bacteria; phylum Bacteroidota; class Bacteroidia; order Cytophagales; family Cyclobacteriaceae; genus Ohtaekwangia. The sequence goes on along the minus strand of CBKWFZ010000002.1, from coordinate 309 downwards.
CGCAAGCACGTTGAGCAATCCTTCCATGTTCACCTTCCAGGCTAGTTCCGGCTTTTGTTCTCCAGCGGCGGAGAGCAGGGCTGCGAGGTGATAGATCTGGGTGATGCTATGCTGTTTGAGGATACCTTCCAGGCGAGGGAGATCAAGAACATCAAGCATTTCGAACTTCCAGCCGGCAAAGTACTCGCGCATTTTCACATCAGCGGCGATCACGTTGTCAGCTCCATGCAATTGCCGGAGCCTCTCGGTAAGTTCCGATCCGAGCTGACCGCCGGCTCCTATTACCAATACCTTCTCTTTTCCCATGAC
>CBKWFZ010000001.1:0-29008 GCA_966673785.1 uncultured bacterium | reverse complement strand
CGACACTTGGGGCGTCGATTACGTCCTACTCGACAATGCCGGCGAACTTGGATTGTTAGGTACGTCGGTTCCGACCGAACTCGGAGGTTTTGGTATGGACTTCAACACGACCATGCTCGTCGCGGAAGTGATCGGCGCCGGTCACAGCGTAGCCGTAGCGTTATCGGCGCATACCGGTATCGGCACCCTGCCGATCCTGTACTATGGAAATGAGCAGCAAAAGCAAAAGTATATTCCGAAACTTGCGACCGGCGAATGGAAAGCCGCGTACTGTCTGACGGAACCGGATTCCGGCTCAGATGCAAACAGCGGAAAGACGAAAGCAACGCTAACGCCTGATGGCCGGCACTATCTGATCAACGGTCAGAAAATGTGGATCACAAACGGCGGCTTTGCCGATATTTTTGTGGTTTTCGCAAAGATAGATGACGACAAAAATCTCAGTGCGTTTATTGTCGAGAAGGCATTCGGCGGTGTTACAATGAACGAGGAGGAGAAGAAGATGGGGATTAAGGGATCGTCGACGCGTCAGATATTCTTTAACGATTGTAAAGTGCCGGTAGAGAATCTCCTGAGCGAGCGCGAAAACGGCTTCAAGATCGCAGTGAACATTCTCAACATCGGAAGGATCAAACTTGGGATCGCAGCGTTGGGTGGTAGCAAGAAAACAATTTCAACAGCGACAAATTATGCCAATGAGCGCAAGCAGTTTGGCGTAGCGATCTCATCCTTTGGAGCGATCAAGCACAAGATTGCCGAAATGGTCACTAAAGTATTTGCCTCGGAATCGGCTCACTACCGGGCTGGTCAAAACATCGACGATGCATACAACGCGCTTGTTGCAGGCGGCATGGAGCCGGCAAAAGCGCGGCTGAAATCGCTTGAGGAGTTTGCTATCGAATGTGCGATTCTCAAGGTGCACGGATCTGAAGTACTCGACTTTGTCGTTGACGAAGGGGTGCAGATCTATGGGGGTATGGGCTTTTCCGCGGAGGGTCCGATGGACCGGGCGTATCGCGATGCGCGAATCAACAGGATTTTCGAAGGAACGAATGAAATCAATCGCCTCCTGACAATTGATATGCTGTTAAAAAGGGCGATGAAAGGATCGCTTGATCTGATGACTCCGGCGATGGCTGTTCAGAAAGAACTCATGTCGATTCCGGATTTCGGTGGCGGGGACGAGGAGGGAATTTTTTTCCGGGAAAAGAAGGCGCTGGCAAATCTTAAGAAAGCCGGCCTGATGGTCGCCGGTGCAGCGGTTCAGAAATTCATGATGAAGTTGTCGGAAGAGCAGGAGATACTGATGAATCTGGCCGACATGCTGATTGAAGGCTACATAGCGGAATCGGTGATTCTGCGGGTGGAGAAGCTTATTGGGATGAAGGGTGAAGAAGCGGCATCCATTCAAAAGGAGATGGCGCTGGTCTATCTGCACCATGCCATGACAAAAGCAGCGAATGCCGGACGCGAGGCGATCGCTTCGTTTGCCGAAGGCGATGAGCAAAGACTAATGCTCATGGGATTGAAACGATTTACGAAGATAGAACCATATAACCTGAAGGCGGCAAGGCGCAAAATCGCCGACTTCGTAATTGAAAAAGGTGAATACCCTTTTTGAGAAGACTACATAACCTAAATTGAGGATCGGGCCGGCTTTAAACCGGCTCTTTCTTTGTGTACGATTTTAGTTTCCGTTACTGTCCGAAATTCAACACGTGTCCTCGCCTGGCACTTGATTTCAGCCTGTTTTCAGCGTTTATCTAACTCGCACAGAATTTGAGCGGGTTTTGGCAAGACACGTCAAATTCAATCCTATGCAAACCAGAACAAACTCCTCCGGTACCACCATTTTACTTGTTATAGTCCTGATTGTGACCTTTCCATTCTGGATTGGAATTCTTGGCGGTGTGTTTGGAATAATCGCCGGTGTTTTCGGAGCAGTGTTTGGAATAATAGGGGCGGTGTTTGGGGCGGTTTTCGGAGGAATCGGTGCGCTTTTCGGAGGCTTGTTTCACGGACACTGGGGTATTCCCGGACTTTTCGTGTTCGGCGGCAAGCTGATGATGATCGCGTTGATTGTGGCCGTTGTCGTTCTCATTACGAGAACACCCCGTCGTCGCTGATGCCCGGTCGTCAGGTTACCGAATGCCTGTTGTAAAGACTCGGATTCAGAAAATAGCGCGAGTAAATCGGATACTTTTTGACCTCAACAAGTTCCGGTCTTGAATTGACGAAGACCACCTTGTATTGCAGTTCAAACCCTTTCTGGGCCCGAATCTCTTTCTTGACCGAATACCACCTTTTGTTCTCCGGGTTCAGAACTCTGACCTCGATGTTAAAAACACCGGGAGTTGACCGCACTCTCACAAACTTCCCGGGCTCCCTGTTGTACAGTTTGCCGTTGACGTACACCTGCATACTGACACCATTCTCCGTACTAAGCGCGATACCGGAATCATAGGCGTAAAGGTTCGCTGACACGATGAGGGCCAGAACCAGAAAAAGATAGGCTTTTTTCATTGCATTACGGACTTTCCCTACTACAATCACAAGGTATGCCATATTTTTGACCTGCTTTATTTAAAACGGGAAACGAACTTGCGTCGTGTATCGAATGCGGAAAGGAATTCATTGATAAGATGTTGTTCAAAACGCACGTACCCTTTCGTGAACCATTGACGAACCAGCAAAGCCGAAACACATCCCGATGCTTTGCGTTTGCGCGTATATCCAATCCGTTGGCTATTCCGTGGCGTCAGGGTAATCCGGTCAGCCTGAAAATTTTTTTAATGAGATGAAAAACATTACAGTGAAACATCTTGATATTTTTTACGAAGATTACATGCGATGAAAAAAAAATATTATTGCCGTTCGGCGCAAATAACAATGTAAGACATGGCGTGGACTTATCTTATACTCGCAGGCCTGTTTGAAGTGGGATTCACAACCTGCCTTAAACTGTCTGAAAATTTTACCCGACCAGTGTGGTCGATCCTTTTCTTCGTTTGCATCTCGCTTAGTTTCTTTCTGCTGAACAAGGCGGTACAGCACATCCCGTTGGGAACGGCTTACGGAGTCTGGACCGGCATCGGTGCCGTAGGCACCGCCCTGGTTGGAATCTTCTTCTTTGGAGAGTCAGCGTTTTTCTGGCGCGTGTTCTTTCTTTTCACGCTGATTTCTTCAATCATCGGACTCAAGGTTGTGTCATAAGGAATCCGGTGATGCCTTCATTAGAGGAATAAAAAAAGGCTGTCATAGACAGCCCGTTTTTGGTTCATCGTAATACCTGAATCAGGAGTTCCTGTACTTAATGCCGCAACCAATGGCTTTGGTTTTTTCTTTGGCGACGGGTTTGTTTGCAATCAGCGCTTCGACTGCCGCCTCTACATATTTCTCCGTTGCGGCCTTTTCGTCGGCAGTATTGTTATCGATGGCTCCAATGTAAGCCACCTTGAATTCCCCCCCCTTATTTTGCAGTACAAAAACATGGGGGGTGTTTGTCGCTCCGAATGCTCGCGCAACATCCTGGGTTTCATCAACGAGGTAAGGGAAGTCATAGTTCTTCTTCTTCGCCTGAGCGACCATTGCGTCAAAGGAATCACCGGGAGATTTCTGAGGATCGTTTGCGTTTATCGTAATCACCGGAAATCCGGAGTCTTTGAACTTCTTGTTCAGCGCAATGATTCGACCGTTATATTTCTTCGAATACGGACATGTGTTGCAATCGAAGATGACGATCACGCCCTTTTGGTCTTTATAGTCTGACAGGCTGACCTTCCGGCCATCGGTATTCTTCAGAGAAAAATTACTCACGGCGTCACCCACCTGGTAACCTCCGTTGCTGAAAGCCATAAACAGAACACTGCCTGTGATGATGGCGAATAATACACTTACCTTTTTCATAATCTTGGTCGGTTAAGTTTTTTGCATTTCTTCGATAAGGCGTTGAAGTTCGCCTTCCTTTAACTCCTGACCAACAAATTTTCTTTTACCGGTTCTCGTATTGATTATCAGGGTAGCCGGTATTGCTCCCGACCAGCTTTTCTCCACGCGGTCAATCCAGGAATTATAATCAATTTCATCCAGGAGCAGAACCGTTGATTGAAGATTTCGGCGTTTGACAAACTTCTTCACCCGATCAATCTGAGCCGCAAAATCAAGATTGATCAGGACAACATTGATTTCGGGCTTTTGCTGGGCCGTCACAGCCTCAAAGTATGGGATCTCGCTTACACAGGGGCCGCACCACGTCGCCCAGAAGTTGATAACCTGAATTTCGTGTTCTTTCGAAGATAGAACCGACTCCAGGTCTTTCATCTTAATCACCGGAATTTCCTGAGCGGTAGCTGCCCCGGCGAAAAACAAAAGCGCGCAAATCAAGTGTCTCATTTGTCGGGAAATAATGTCAATGATAAGCAAAGCACCGGCCACAAATCTTACGTGGCGACGTCTTGGCGGAAAAAGAAAACCTTAAAATTCAAGTACTTATGCTGAGCGGAAAAAAGCAAAAAAAGATTTCCACAAAAAAGCTCTTTTATCCACATTAGGATTATGTTAACCCTTAAATAACTTGTAATCAGAACGTTAGATCAACTTTTATAAATCCATTCTTTGTGGACAACTTTGAAAGAGAAAAAATCACGAATTGCGCGGAGAAAAATTCTGTGTCAGGGGATTTCTCCGATATTACACGAAAATCATTTTGTCGAGCATGAGTCAGAATGCACGCAGCAGAAAATTATCCGAACTTTTTCAAGTCGAAATACCGATCGTTCAGGCAGGCATGGTATGGTGCAGCGGATGGCGGCTTGCATCTGCGGTGAGCAATGCCGGCGCCCTGGGACTGATTGGCGCAGGCTCTATGTATCCCGAAGTCCTACGCGAACACATCCGGAAATGCAAATCGGCGACCTCCAGGCCGTTTGGCGTAAATGTCCCGCTGCTCTACCCGGATATTGAGAAACTGATGGAGGTGATCTTTGAAGAAAACGTACGGATTGTTTTTACGTCTGCGGGAAACCCATCTGCCTGGACCGGGAAACTGCAGGAGAAAGGTATTGTTGTTGTCCACGTTGTTTCAAGCGTTCGCTTTGCGACGAAAGCGGCTCAGGCAGGAGTCGACGCGATCGTGGCGGAAGGCTTCGAAGCCGGTGGCCATAATGGAAGGGAGGAGACTACCACGCTTGTGCTCATACCCATGGTGCGGGAGGCAGTCGATATTCCGGTTATCGCTGCAGGGGGAATCGCTTCCGCGCGGTCTATGCTGGCTGCAATGGTGCTTGGCGCTGACGGCGTTCAGATCGGAACCCGCTTCGCTGTCACTGAAGAATCGTCAGCTCATCCCGCTTTCAAGCAAAAGGTGATTGAAACCAGCGAAGGTGACACGGTGCTGACAATGAAACAGCTAACACCGGTCAGGCTGATCAGAAACCTTTTCGGGCAGCAGGTGCTTGAGGCGGAATGCAGAGGTGCGACGGCTCAGGAACTGAAGCTCCTCCTGGGTACACGGCGCGCAAAACGTGGCATCTTTGAAGGAGATCTGGACGAAGGCGAACTGGAAATCGGCCAGGTGTCCGCTGCAATCCGACAGATCCGACCGGCTGCTGAGGTTGTGAACGAGGTATGGACTGAGTATAACCGACTTAAAACCGCATTGGTTAATGAATTGCCTTAAAATAAAAGAAACATGTCTTTATATGCGTGACCTCGTGCAAGCAAAGGCTTTTTATCATGGCGTCCTTGGTTTGCCTGTGATCAGTTACGTTGAGACGAAACACATTTTCTTTCGTGCCGGCCAGTCGGTATTGCTTTGTTTTAACCCGGATGACTCACGGCATAAAACAACGCCTCCGGCACATTACGGTACGGGGAAGCTCCATTTCGCATTCGAGGTGCGGGACGAAGATTATAATATCGAGAAGCAGAAGATTGTTGACGCTGGCGTCAGAATCATTGACGAGGTGACGTGGGCGTCAGGGAAGAAGTCGTTTTATTTCGAAGACCCGGCCGGAAACGTTCTGGAAATTGTTCCGGACAGTGGAATCTGGGACCCCACTCCCGAATGATCAGGCTAACACCTGATGGTCAAGCGCCTGGTCCATCTTCACAACAGAATTTTCCGAAGGATATGTTTCACCGAACCAGCTCTCATAGTCTTTGTATTGGATACAGTTGCTGACGATGCTTTTGTCGATGAGAATTTTTATAAATGAATGCTCCAGAGCCTCTGTGATTTGCTGTTGTTGGTCATTCGGTAAATCACTCAGCTGAATGTATTCGATCCCTTTGTAAATCCTGGAACTAATCTTCATAATTTCAAACCCGCCTTTAATTCCCTGTGAAAAATTATGGTAACCGTAAAAAATCAAACGCGGCAACAAAAGTAATTCACAAATTGCTGATTACTCCTTTTGCTAATGACTATTTTTCGTGCTTCGTCTCAAAAAAACCTACATGACCGCCTTTTTTGATACGCCGATAGAATTTCTGAAAGGAGTAGGACCCCAAAGAGCTGCGATTCTTAATAAAGAATTAAATATTTTTTCATTCGGCGATCTTATTCAATATTATCCGATGCGATATGAAGATCGCACAAAGTTTTTCCTGGTGCGTGATGTTCACGACGAGTTGCAATACGTCCAGATAAAAGGTGTGATCGCTGCGCGGGAACTGGTCGGTGGCGGCGCGAAGAAAAGACTCGTTTGCCGCTTTGAAGATGAAACAGGATCAATTGAGCTTGTCTGGTTTCAGGGACTGAACTGGATCGCCGGCAAACTGTTGCCCGGCATTCAATACGTTGTTTTCGGTAAACCAACGCGGTATGGAAGTAAAATAACCATCGCGCATCCCGAGATTGAGCCGCTTACTGAAAAAAATGAACAAGGCGGGACGCTGCAACCTGTCTATTCGCTTACCGAAAAAATGAGGTCCCGGCATTTTGACAGCAAGGCGCTATCAAAGATCATCGCGCAACTATTGCTTCTTGCGAAAGACAAGATCCGCGAAACACTTCCCGATTCAATAATCAACCAACAGCAGCTGATATCGAAACAGGACGCCGTGTTGTCCATTCATTTTCCGCCGGGACACGACATGCTCGAAAAAGCGCGAAAGCGGCTCAAGTTCGAAGAGCTTTTCTACATCCAGCTGCGGCTGATTAAAATGAAGCTGGTGAGAAAGAATCGTTTCAAAGGGATTGTTTTCCAGGATACATCGCTGGTAACGAGGTTTTACACCAACTTTCTTCCCTTTCCGCTCACCGACGCTCAGAAAAAAGTAATAAAGGAGATCTACGCCGATATGAAATCGGGACAGCAAATGAACCGGTTGCTGCAGGGCGACGTCGGGAGCGGTAAAACAATCGTAGCGTTCATTTGCATGTTGCTCGCACTTCAGGGTGATGCGCAGAGTGCCCTGATGGCACCGACAGAAATTCTCGCGCAGCAGCACTTTGTCAATCTGGAACGGTTCGCGTCTCAAATGCATATACCCATCGCGTTGCTCACCGGATCGACGCGCAAGAGTGAACGGCGACACATTCACGAAGGCCTGCAATCGGGACATCTGAAAATACTGATCGGCACGCATGCGCTCCTCGAAGAAGAAGTCAAATTTAGCCGGATCGGACTGGCAGTGGTTGATGAACAGCATCGGTTCGGCGTGGCGCAAAGATCCAAGCTGTGGCAAAAGAATACTGACTTGTTTCCGCATGTTTTGGTGATGACTGCCACACCGATTCCACGAACACTTGCAATGACGCTTTACGGTGACCTCGACATTTCCGTCATCGATCAATTGCCGGCCGGGCGCAAGCCAATCAAAACAATCCACCGCTATGACAGCCACCGGTTGCAGGTGAACGGATTCATTCGTGATCAGGTCGCTGCGGGACGGCAGGTTTACATGGTCTATCCATTGATAGAAGAATCCGAAAAGCTCGATCTGAAACATCTCATGGATGGTTATGAAAGCGTTTGCCGGGCTTTTCCGGATTATGCAATCAGCATCGTTCATGGGAAAATGAAACCCGACGCAAAAGACTACGAAATGGCACGTTTCAAAAAAGGAGAAACCCAAATTATGGTTGCAACAACCGTGATTGAAGTAGGCGTCGATGTTCCCAACGCGTCGGTTATGATCATCGAGAACGCGGAACGCTTTGGATTGTCTCAGCTGCATCAGCTTCGGGGGCGCGTAGGGCGCGGCGCGGAACAATCCTATTGCATTCTGATGACGAATCAGAAACTGGGAGCCGAGTCGCGGAAGCGGATTGAGACAATGGTGCGCACAAACAACGGATTTGAAATCGCGGAAACGGATCTTCAGTTACGAGGTCCCGGTGATCTTCTTGGGACTCAGCAAAGCGGTGCTCTTGACCTTCTGATTGCGGATCTTTCCGTGGATTCACACGTGCTTCAGGCTGCACGGGAAGCAGCGCAAAAAGTACTTGAGTCCGATCCGGAATTGATGAAACCGGAGAACAAAACCATCAAAACGCAAGTGGCATCAATGCGAAAAACGGTAGTGAACTGGAGCCGCATCAGTTAACGCACCCGATATCTGAAAACCGGGGATATTTGCGTAGTTTTGTCTAAGTACTCCGTCGTATGCGCTACCTTCTGCTGGTATTGGTTTTCGGAAACTTTTTTTCGTTCTCGCAATCCGGAAACTATTTTCTCTCACACTACTCCCCGGGACAGGACCGGCTGGACAACGTCTGTTTTCAGGCGGTGCAGCACCCCAATGGAATAATCTACTTTGCAACCAGAAGTGGTATCCTGCAATTTGACGGACGCAACTGGAGTACCGTCAAAGGCAGCGGCGCCGTATATACGTTGAATGTGCTGGAGAATGGCGACATCTTCTGGGGCGGTGTGGCAGGACTCGGAACGGTGTCCTTCAGTACGACCGGCGAGCCCGAATTGGCTACGCTGACGACCACTGCGAGGAACGTTTTCCAAAGTGCATCACGCGATGGTCATGTCTATTTTATCAATGAAGAAACCGTCTTCGACGTTGAGGTGAAGTCGCGTACGATTACTGAAATTGCTCTCGACTCCGAGGGATCGATAACCGGGATCTTTGAAGTAGCCGGGGAAATTTATATCACCGTCTCCAATGAGACGATGCTTAAACTGAAAGACGGCGCATTGTCACCGGCAACACCGGGGCCAGCAACGGCCGGGTTACTCGTTTTCTCTTCGCAACATGATGACAGCCACCTTGTAGGCTTTAGCAACAACAGGGTTTATCTGTACGGACGAAACAAAACTCCAAGGCAGCTGGTGCTTGAAGATCAGGAATACCTGGACCGTAGTGTTATCGTTCAGGGAACCTGGGTAAGTAATGAACTCATTGCATTGGGCACACTTCGCGGCGGACTGATTTTTATTAACATCACCACCGGGAAGACCTACGAAATTGTGAACAATTCAAAGGGTCTTCCTGATAATGAGATCTTCACACTTTTCTCGGATCGTTCACTCTCTGTCTGGGCAGCTCACGAATTCGGGTTCACACGCATCGTTCCCTATCTGCCGTTTCGATCATTCAATCATTATTCCGGACTTCAGGGAAATCTGTTGTGCGCAATGACCTACGAGAACTCGGTTTTTGTAGGCACATCGCTGGGACTTTACAAGCTCGAAAAGGAAGATGTCTATGAGGAGATCTCGTATTATGTTGACGCTCCGGAAAAAGGCAAGAAACAATCAGGGCAAACGGCAGCCAACGTAGAGGAGCCTGCGCGGGTTGAATCAAAAAAGCGCGGTCTTTTCGGAATTTTCAAACGCCGCAAGAATTCCTCCAGCGAACCGGCCACCGAGAAAGACGAGAGGCCAAAGGAAAACAAAACACAGAAACAAAAAGTACTTCGAACGGAGCGCATATTCAGGACATCAAACTACGTATACCGGAAGGTCGAAGGAATTGAGGCGAAGGTGACCCAGCTTGTCGAAGTTAAAGGAAAACTGGTTGCTGCGGGTCTGGGGGGAACGTTTGAAGTAAGCGGATTGAAGAGCAAGCTTTTGATTGAGTCCCCGGCGCGTTTCCTTTATGGAACCAGCGATGGCCTGCTGTTTGTATCCACCTATTCTGACAAGGTTCATGTGCTCGAATACAAGGAACCAAACTGGAAGAGTCAGGACTTTCTGGTTAATGTTAATGATCAGATTGGTCATATTTTCGAAACCAAGTCGGGCAATGTGTGGCTATGCTCGCAGGAAAGGTTCTATGAGGTGTTGACCTCTTCAACCGGCATCAGCGATATCAGGATAGTGCCGTTTGAAAATCCTAACTACGACGACCTTGTCGGTATTTCCAGAGCCGGGAACATGCTCTTCGTTAATTCCCAGGGATTTTTCGCGTATGACCGCGATGCGAATGTGTTAAACGCAATTGACAGCCTCTCAGGAATCCGGCCGACAAACTACTTTGCCGATGGACGTAACCTGTGGTACAGGGACGACCACGGGTGGAAGGTTTTTGGGAGCGAACGCGACAACAGGAACTCGGGGTTATTGAATCTGTTTAGAAACATCCGGTTTCTCATGCCGGATAAAAACTCTGGCGACCTTTGGATTATCACAGGCAACAACGAACTCTTTAAATTCTACAGCGACCGCGTCAGGCCCTACTCAACAGGGTTTCCCCTAATATTAAAATCGGTCCGCAACGGCGAACTTGTACAGAACGGTACGCGCCTCGACGTCCACGCCATGCGAGAGAACAGTGCCGTCATAATTGAAGTTGTGCAACCCGATTATCTTGCTTCACAGGCCGTCGAATACCGCTATCTGATCAAAGGCCTCGATAAAAACTGGTCAGTCTGGAGTCAGACCAATAACACCATAGAAATTCCATATCTTCCTCCGGGTGACTATGTTTTAGCGGTGGAATCCCGGAACATTTTCGGCGAAAGCAAAAAGATGAATGAAATCAAGCTCAACATCATTCCGCCTTATTGGAAACGCCCTTGGTTCTATGCATTCGAGGTTGTTCTGCTTTCTCTGCTCGTTGTACTGTCATTCCGCCTGAGCGTACGTTATCGGATAGTGAGCCGGCTGCTCATGCTTCTTACCATCATTATTCTTATTCAGCTCGTTGAGACCGTAGTCGGTGAGACGCTCGAAACAAAAACCAGCCCGGTAATTGACTTCATCGTGCAGGTGGCCATTGCTATGCTGATACTTCCTGTCGAAGGTTTTCTGCGTGAGCGGATGCTGCGATCCTTGGAAGCGGGCGATCGCTTTTATAAATTCATCCTTCCCAAAGCCAGCCGAGACTTTTCCGAAGATGTAATCAGCAAGGATAACGGTTAGTAAATGGGTTGAAATGAAAGGGAAGAAGACGCTGCCATCGGATTCGCTAACGGGAAAACAGTTCAAAGCACTAATTGAACACGCACATGATGGTGTCGTGCTTTACGGTGCGGATGGATCTGTCCGCTACGCCACTCCAGCCGTAAAAAAAATTACGGGGTTCTCGCGTCAGGAAACACTCGGTAAAAAATGGTATGGGTTCATCCACTCCGAGGACGTGGCGGAAACACGCAGAGCGGTAACGAAACTGCTCAAGCACTCCGGTAAAAGCATCACATTGATCCACCGTATAATCCACAAGAAAGGAAACTTCGTCTGGGTGGAGTCACGGCTTACGAATCATGTTCATGTTCCTGAGATCGGAGGGATCGTATCGAACTTTCGCGATATAACGGCTACGAAGATTGCGGAGGAGAGGACCCGTCGCGCCCAGGGACTACTTGAGACGATAAACCAAAACGTCTCGGAGGGAATCTTCATGGGTATCCTTGGCAAACAATTCATCTATGCCAATGATGCATTTCTGAAGATCACAGGCTTTGCAAACTTCTCCGAACTGGAAAAGGTGCGGCCAGAAAAGATATTTTTCGAGAAACGTATACACAAGGAAGTTGTGGATGAGCTGAAAAACACCGGCTCACTCCGCGACCGCCAGGCTATTCTAAAACGTCGGAATGGCGATGCGTATTGGGGTGTGCTCAATGTGCGACTACTGGAATACGAAGGGAAGGGCGGACATTTTGTTGGCACATTGCGCGACATATCCAGAGAAAAACAAGCAGAGGTCCAACTGAACGAGTCCAGGAATCTTTTCAATAACATCATTAACACCGTTGCCGCGCCGATTTTCATCAAAGATGCCAAGCATCGCTGGATCATGTGTAACGACAGTTTCTGCCAGCTTGTCGGGAAGCCGAGGAAACAGATTCTTGGAAGGTCCGACCCGGATTTCCTGAGCGCCGAAGAAGCAAAAGGTTTCTGGAGGGCCGATAACGAAACGTTGCGGACCGGGCAAACCGTTGTAAACGAAGAAAAGCTCACGCTCCACGGAAACACGCACTACCTGCTGACGGTTAAATCACGATACATCAATGATAAGGGCAGTAAGTTCATAATCGGATTTATCACCGATATCACGCACCTGCGGCGCGCGGAACAGGAGATCAAAAACCTCAATGAAAACCTCGAAGGTGTTTTGGAAAGCTCTGATGAGTCGATCTTCTCAGTCGACAAGGATCTGAACTATACGGCGTTCAACCAACGGCATAAGACGATCATGTCGATGCTGTATGGCGCGAGCATTGAGATAGGAAAAAATAAAGTGCGATACCTGCGGGGCCACCGTGACAGCAGGTGGGTGAAGACGGAGCTGCTCAGGGCGCTTGAAGGCGAGCATTTTGTTTCCGATCATTATCAGAACTTCGAAAAATACCAGGGGTACATTCAGACCACCTACAATCCGATCCGCGGCGACGACAACGAAGTAAAGGGCGTGGCTGTATTTGTACAGGACATCACTCAGAGAAAACGCTATGAGAATATCATAAACTCGATCAATGCGAGCCTCGAAGGGGTTATGGAGAGTACCTCCGACGGGATCGTAGCAATTGATCGCAAATATACCATCACTCTGTTTAACAATTCATTTGCCAAAGGGTTTCGGCGCTTCTTCGGGAAAGACATTTCGAGAGGCACCGGTGCGGCTGACGTGGTCCCGGCCGCAATCCGGAGGAAGTTAAAAGTGCACGTTGATAATGCACTCGCAGGAACGCGAACCACCATTGAGGAAACGTTCGCCGACGACCAGATACTTGAGACATCGTTTAATCCGATCATTGATCATCATGGTGCGGTTACAGGCGCGACGGTCTTTTTCAGAAACATCACTGCACGAAAACTCATTGAGCGGCATAACCGTTCACTGAATGAAGAGCTGACCGAACAGAACAAGCAACTGGCGCGACAGGAAGAAAGTCTGAAAGCCGCCTTGAGGGAACTAAGCGATCGCAATTTTGAGCTGGACCAGTTGATGTACAAAACATCTCACGACCTGCGCTCGCCCTTGAGCTCCATAATCGGACTCGTGAATCTCGCACACCTTGATAATGATCCGTCGACTTTCCGCGACTATCTGACAAAGATTGACGGGCGGGCCCGGAAACTTGACGAGTTTATTCGTTCGATGCTCGATTACGCGCGGGTTAACCGCATGGAAGCCGACTTTGAAGAAGTGAATCTGCAGACGCTTATTAATGCCAGCCTTTCGGAGCTTGAGCACATGGACTTCATCCCGCAAATGAGAACCATTGTGGACATAGATCCATCTTCCGCGCTGATCCGCAGCGACAGACTGCGTTTGAAAATTATCGTATCGAACATCATCAGTAACGCATTCAAATACCGGAATACCGACGTCGAAAGCTTTTTGAAGATTCACGCGGAGGCGGCGAATGGAAGTGTTGTACTTTCGTTTGAAGACAACGGCATTGGAATCAGGGAGGAACATCGCGCGAAAATCTTCAATATGTTTTACAGGGCGACGGACCGCTCGCAGGGTTCAGGTCTGGGGATGTATATTGTAAAGCAGGCGGTTGAGAAACTGCGGGGAAAAATTGATCTTACGAGCGAATACGGCAAAGGAACACGCATTACAATTATTTTACCGAAACAATAAGCATGAACGAAGTTTTTTCTCCGGCAAACGTCCCGGCTTTTTATCAGGGTTACGTCACCCGTGTAAAGGATTATCAGATTGACCAGGCATTGCAAATTGCCGGCGAAAAGACGGCCAAACTTATCGCGACCATTCAGGAAGACAAGGGCACCTACGCTTACGCGGATGGAAAGTGGACAATTAAGGAAGTCCTCAATCACATGATGGATGCTGAACGCGTTTTCTGCTACCGCGCATTGTGTTTCAGCCGCAATGACCGGACACCGCTGCCGGGTTTTGACGAAAACCAGTATGTTCCGAATTCCAATTCTCACGCACGGTCGATTGCTGAAATCGCGGGGGCAATGTCACGGCTTCGGGCTACGACGCGGGATCTTTTTGGATCATTCAACGAGGAAATGCTGAACCGCGACGGCGAAGCCAATAAAACGCGTCTTACCGTGAGAGGTCTTGGGTATATCATCGCCGGCCATGAGCTACATCACTTGTCGGTCCTGAGTGAACGGTATTTGAAGTCATGAAGCGGATTTGCCTTTTATCATTCTCATTCTGCGCGGTCGTACTTTTTCAAGCCTGTTCACCAATATCAAAGGGCAGATTAAGCCGCGCTTTTTCAGATACCGAAAAGAAATTCAGCGACCACACGGGCTTTATCATAGTTGATCCCGAAAAGCAAAAGACAATTTTTGAATATCAATCGGATCGCTACTTCACCCCGGCATCAAATACGAAGATACTGACGCTGCTCACGGCCTTTACTGTGTTGGGTGACTCGCTTCCGGCTTTGCGTTACACATCATCCCCGGATTCCCTGATCTTCTGGGGAACGGGTGATCCGTCGTTCCTGAATCATTTGTGCTACTCGAATGATCGCGTTTATCAGTTTCTGAAAAACAGTCCCGCGCCGCTCTATTTTTCACCGTCGAATTCGTTTGTAACACATCTGGGTCCCGGATGGGCGTGGGGCGATTATGATGAAAACTATTCTCAGGAGCGTTCGGCCTTCCCGATTTATGGGAATAGTTTCCAGGTGCTGCCTCTGCCTGATCAGATTCTTGTCGTGCCACAGTACTTCACACGTTTCCTCACGCTCGGCAAGCCGGAGAAGAGGGCCGATGTCGTCCGGGAAATCGCATCCAATAACTTCGTTTTTCATCCGGGCACAAGAGGACAGTTTGCCGACATGCTAGTACCCTTTAACACGAGTCCGCAACTCGTTGCCGACCTGTTGAAGGATACGCTTGGCCGTGGTGTTGCATTGGTCGAAAAACTACCCGACCCGAGTGCGCGGACCTTTTTTAGTATTCCCGCTGACAGCGTTTACAAGGTAATGATGCAGGAGAGCGATAATCACATGGCAGAGCAACTCCTGCTGATGTGTGCCGGTGTGCTGTCGGATTCGCTTATGCCTGAGATCGCCATACGCTATATGAAAAAGAATCATTTTTCCGATCTGGCTGATCCTCCAAACTGGCGCGATGGATCCGGACTGTCCCGGTACAATCTTTTTACGCCCCGTTTCGTTGCAGGAGTGTGGCGCAAACTTTATGAACGGGTACCAAGAGAGCGGCTTTTCCCCCTTTTGGCTACCGGAGGCCGAACCGGCACCATTAAGAAGTTATTCAACGGAAAAGAACCCTATGTGTATGCCAAGACCGGAACCCTGAGTAATAATCACAGCCTTAGCGGATTCTTGGTTACTAAAAGCGGCAGAACACTAATTTTTTCGTTTATGAATGCCAACTATGTCGCCCCGGTGAGTTCCATTCGGGCAAACATGCAACAAATACTGGATCTGTTTTATGAACATTATTAATCGATCAACGAACGTGAAGAATTTTTTTGGTACTGCTTTCGTCATTGCAGGTTTGCTTTTATCCGGATCAGCCCATGGCCAGGAAGAGCGTGACAGCCTCGATATCAAGATCGGGCAAATGATACTGATAGGATTTCCTAAAGCACAGGTAGACCCCCAGGTCCTTAGTGAAGTGAGAGAGGGCAAAGCCGGATCGATTATCATTTTCGAAAAGAATATTCCACCCCAGAATTCATTTGTGGAATTAAAGCGGATTATATGGACCTATCAAAAGGCGGCGCGCATCCCGCTGTTTGTAAGCATCGACCAGGAGGGCGGAAGGGTCAACCGCCTCAAAGACAAATACGGTTTCCCCCGATCGATCACAGCGCAGGCAATGGGAAAAGCCAATTCGCTTGATTCAGTTCGCTTCTATGCGGAAGCGACAGCGTCGACACTTTCCGGATTAGGAATCAATGTCAATTTTGCGCCCGTTGTTGATCTCGCGGCAAATCCCACTAATCCGGTTATTGTCCGCAATGGGCGCTCATTCTCAAACAATGAGGATTCAGTCGCGCTATTGGCAAAAGAATTTATTATTCAGCATCGCCGTTATAACGTGCTCACTGCGCTAAAACATTTTCCAGGGCATGGCAGCTCCGTTGCGGATACTCACCTGGGTGTAGCCGACGTCACCCACACATGGAGTGACCGTGAACTTGATCCGTATAAGTTGCTCATTTCGGAAGGTTATGCGGATGCGGTTATGTCAGCGCATATCGTTAATAAGAAGCTCGACGAAAAAGGCCTGCCCGGGACTTTGTCGAACGATATGCTGAATGGCATCTTGAGAAGGGAGCTTGGATTTGACGGCCTCGTGTTCAGTGACGATATGCAGATGCATGCCATTACAAAACACTACGGCCTTGAAGAGGCGATCAGGCTGGCAATAAATGCCGGCATTGATATCATGACTTTTTCGAACAACATCTCCGGCAGCGAAGAACGGACAGTTGATAAGGTACACACGATCATAAAACGACTTGTTGCGTCCGGAGCAATTAGTGCGCAGCGAATCGACCAAAGCTATCGCCGGATCATGGCGGCGAAAAAACGCCTTGCAACGGAATGGATGGAGGGCGAACTCGAAACCGTGTTGCAGGAGAAAGATCGTCGGATCGCTGAACTGAAAAATGAACTGGCGCAAGCGACGGCGGCGAACGAAAAACTCGCCGCACAAATAGCTGCGGAGGAAGAAAAGAAAACGAAAAAAACGAAGAAAAAGAAAAAGCGCTGACCGCGCATTGTATGGAAGTCTTCAGAATCGACAATGAAACCACCGGCCGTGTGCCGATTGTAATAAGCGTGCCTCACTCGGGAACATATATTCCCGATGATTTACGCGGAGAGTTTGAGGATGAACTGATCCATACTCAGGATGACGCAGACTGGTTCGTTGACAAATTATATGACTTCGCACCTAGAATGGGCATGCGAATGATCGCCGCGACACATAGTCGTTGGGTGATTGATCTGAACCGCGATCCTGAAAGCAAACCCCTTTACACCGATGGCAGGATCATCACCGGCCTTTGTCCGGTTACTGATTTTCAGGGAAGCCACCTGTATCGCGACAAACGCGCCGAGGTTCATCCCGACGAGGTCACACGAAGGCGGGAAAGCTTTTACACCCCGTATCACACGGCATTGGCTGAAATGCTGGATGAATCGATTCGGAATTTCGGAAAGGTATTGCTTTGGGATTGCCATAGTATCCGTCAGTATGTTCCCGCGATTCACGATCAGAAATTTCCCGACCTTATCCTTGGCGATAACGACGGCCTCTCGGCCGGAGAGTTCCTGACAGAGATCGCGTCTAAAGCATTGTTGGGAGGAAGTTATTCATTCGAGAACAACTTTCTTTTCAAAGGCGGATACATTACCCGGCATTACGGTAAACCAGCGGCTCAACAACATGCGCTGCAGCTTGAAATGACCAAGGTGAACTACATGGATGACGGCCAAACAAAATATGATTCGACGCGGGCCGCAAGAATGCAGGAACATCTGAAGCGGATGTTTGAAAAGCTTATAACCGTGTTGCTGCTCTAGAACATGAAAGAAGACATCTTCCGGTTTTTCAGGTTCAATGCATTGCTGCTCCAGCAGGGATGGCTGAAACCGGCCTACGTTGGCATAAACGCCGACGGAATGGTCGCGTATTTGTCAGACCAGCCTCCTGAATTTGCCCGCGGCGTTGAGTCGGTGCCGGGCCTTGCTTTGCCGGGGTTTCCCAATGCTCACTCTCACGCTTTCCAATATGCCATGGCTGGAATGGCGGAGAAGCACCAGCCAGGAACCAACGATGATTTCTGGAGCTGGCGTGAGGCTATGTACGAATGTGCGTTGAGCCTTGATCCTGACCAGATGGAAGCGGTTGCAGCGATGGTGTATTCGGAAATGCTACGCCGCGGCTATACGCATGTGGCGGAATTCCATTACCTTCATCATGACAGCAATGGTCACCCTTACGATAATATCGCCGAAACCGGAGAACGACTTCTTGCTGCCGCTGACCAGGCTGGGATACGGATCACGTTAATTCCTGTTTTCTATCAAAAAGGCGGGTTTGGAAAGGATCCGGAACCGAGGCAGCGGCGGTTCATTTGTTCCCGGCCTGAAGAGTACCTTACGCTTCTTGAGGCCACCGGTTCTGCAGTCTCCCGCTTTAAGAACGCCTCGCTGGGTTTCGGGACGCATTCACTTCGCGCAGTCGCCGCACCGGACCTGACCAACGTTTTTGAGAACGGCCCGAAAGATATTCCCTTTCATATACACGTCGCAGAACAATTGCGCGAGGTGGAAGATTGCCAGGCGTTTCTCAATTGCCGTCCTGCCGAATGGATTCTGGAAAACCTTCCTCTGCAGGAGCGTTTCAACCTGATCCACTGCACCCATCTGTCCGATAACGAAGTTAAGCGACTTGCGAACAGTGGTGCGCAGGTAGTGTTATGCCCCGGCACAGAAGCCAATCTGGGCGATGGAATATTTCGATTGAAAGATTATGCCAGCCACTATGGGAACTGGTGTATAGGCACAGACAGTCACATCAGTCTTAATCCCCTCGAAGATCTTCGATGGCTTGACTATGCGCAGCGGCTTATTTCTCATAAACGGAATACATTCGATGATACGGCAACAGTCTTTCTGAATAAGTGTGTTCCCGGTGGAAGGCGGGCAATGGGCCTGACGGATCAAAATTTTTTTGAACCGGGGAAACCGTTCGACGCAGTAATCTTTCGGTCCGAATCGCCATTGCTGAATACCGCCAGAGAAGAGCACCTTCTTTCATCTATTATGTACACAGCGGATGGCACCGATATCATCGGTACCATCATCGATGGACGATGGGTCGTAAAGGACGGCCTCGCTCCGCATACTAATGCCATTCGCAAAAGCTTTGACAAGGTAGTACGTGAACTCAGCCGTTGACCTATGCGTGTACGAATCCGGAGAATAACACCGCGGGATAATCCTGCCATGGAACGAATAATCAGGGAGGTGATGCCTGAATTCGGCGCTGGCGGTCCAGGGTTTGCGATCCATGACCCTGAAGTAAGTGACCTTTTCAGCGCGTACAATTCTGACCGGTCCGCCTACTTTGTCTATGACGTAAATGGCATGATCGTCGGAGGTGCCGGAATAGCGCCACTTAAAGGTGGTGATGCTGATACCTGTGAACTGCAGAAGATGTACTTTCTCCCAGGCAGCCGCGGCAAAGGCTATGGACGCGCGATCTTGGATGTGTGTTTGAAGACAGCGCGCGAATTCGGCTTCCGACATTGTTATGTTGAAACGTTCAGCACAATGAACACCGCCCAAAACCTGTATGAGAGAACCGGTTTTGTCCGGATTGCTGGTCCAATGGGAGGCACCGGACATTTCGCCTGCGATACCTTCTACTTGCTCGATTTGTAGCGGCTACCTCGATTGAAACATGTACTCAAGGGCCACGTTCAACAGTCCCTTCAGACCAGTTTGCATGCCGCGTTCATCCATCATGAAATCGGGAGTATGATGCGATGGCGCTTTGGCTGGATCGGTTTCAGGTGGACACACACCGACGAAAAAGAAGAAGCCCGGGACTTTCTGTTGATAGAATGCAAAATCTTCGGCTCCCGTGTCTGCCTGAATCCGGATCACGTTTCCCTCTCCGGCGGCGCGATTTAAAGCGCCAACAAGCTTGCTTGTGAGATCGGGATCGTTGTAAGTAACGGGCGTTTTCTGGTCGAATATGACTTCGGCGGTTGCGCCCGCACTCTCGGCAATGTTGGATGCAGTCCTGACGATGCTTTCATGAATATACGTTTGCATTTCCGGATCAAATGTTCGGATCGTTCCGGCCATCTCCACAGTTTCAGGAATGATATTCTCGCGAATTCCGCCCTGAATCCGGCCTATGCTCAGGACAGCCGGTTCTTTGGTGAGATCGATCTGGCGGCTTACAATAGTCTGCAGGGCGAGAATGATCTGCGACGAAACAACAATAGGGTCTACGCCCTTCCATGGCGCGGCTCCGTGACTTTGTCTGCCCGTTACTTTAATGGAGAACCAGTCGGAGGAAGCCATCATTCCCGCTGGTTTGTAACCAATCTGCCCAAGCTTTCGGATGGACTGGACGTGAAGACCAAAAATTGCGTCGACTCTCGGGTTTTCAAGTACGCCCTCCTTCACCATCAGGTCGGCGCCACCTTGCTCGCCGGCAGGCGGACCTTCTTCCGCAGGTTGAAAGATGAACTTGATGGTTCCTTTTAAATCTTTTTTGTTTGCTGCCAGCACTTCGGCGACGCCCATGAGAATTGCCACGTGCGCATCGTGCCCGCAGGCGTGCATTACACCGGACTCCATGCCATTATAAACAGCGGTTTCCCTGGACGCAAACGGCAAACTGTTCCGTTCCGTAACCGGCAATGCATCCATGTCCGCGCGCAGAGCAATTACGGGTCCTGGCTTATTCGTTTTCAGAAGTGCAACGACTCCGGTATGGGCAACGCCGGTAGTTACTTCAAGTCCAAGTGACCGCAGGTGCTCCGCCACGTACGCGGCTGTCTTTGTTTCCCGGTTGCTAAGTTCAGGATACTGGTGAATATGACGTCTCCATGCTATAACCTTTGAATCGACCGTTACGGCCGCGGCATCGACTTTTTTCTGAAGTGCAGCAGGAACTTGCGCCGTCGCCGGGAGCCAGAGAATAAGCAATACGAACTTCAGACGGAACATGTTATCGGTGTTTAGGAATTGGACTACGTTTGATTAATATTAGGTGAAGATTTCGGAAAACCAAAACCGCTAAAGGAAAGCCGTGGACTGGATTAAACTCTTTTCCTCAACTGATGAGGCCAAAGCCAGGGTAAAGGAGAACGGTACGCAGCTGATAATTATCGGTGGGAAACGCGTTTGTCTTGCCCGCTTTAACGGCCGGTTTTTTGCCGTTCAGGACCGGTGTACTCATAATGGCGAGTCTCTCTCAGGAGGCAGACTTAACCATCAGGGAGAAGTTATTTGTCCCTGGCATAATTACCGTTTTGACCTTAAGACGGGCCGTGCTTGCGACTCCGAATGTCGTGACCTTGAAACTTACCCATTGAAGGAGGATAACTCGGGCTTTTTTATTGGCATGTGAAATAGATTAATCCTTAATTTCGTTGGAATTAGCGGACCATGACCGTAGCTTATTAATGGATCTGAGATATTGTTTCTTAATTGCGTTTCTTACCCTCCAGGGCAATTTCATGTCGGCACAGCCCTCGGTAAGCGAAAGTGCTTACGTCGGACAGCTCAACCTCAATGGAGGATTCCCGGAAAAACTGCTGAGCACCCGCACTGTGGTGTTTCACTCCTATTCTTTTAGCGAAGCCGAGCTAAACACCATGCAGGACTATTTCCAAAAGACGGGTATCGATGCCGTTGCATACTTTCCTTTCGATCTTCTCACCTCCGGAAAGGATGCGGCCGTGGGATTCCATGCGTTTCTGACAAAAAGGGAGATATCAAACCTGGTCTTTGCGGAAAAACGGCCGGGCATGTTCCGGTTGTCCATTACTCCATTTGAAGGCGATCTGAAGATTGTTCAGCCAAACCAACCGGCGTGGACGATATCCGATCGCCTGCTGGTCGAGGCGCTCAAGAATCTAAATCGAACCGCCCTTGCAACTCTTGACCGGAAAAACCTGCTCATCAATAACTATCCGGAAACAGATCTTTCAATTGATGTCATAAGAGGAAAAAGAAATGAATTCTATGCCGTCGACATGAAAGTGGATCTGGTGGCTGTTCCGAAATTTGGTATCGATAGTCTTGATAGCCAGCTCGAGCGCATTTTTGAAACACATTTTCCATTTACATATAAGCTGGTTGAGCCTGGCGTTTCCGAACGCGATATGCGGAAACAAGGTATGCTTTACACCCTGTGCTTTATGCATGCCCGGGCGGATGCAGTACGCGATCTGCTCGGCTACCCGCCCAGGCAGTCGGAATCAGCATTCGTGAGCATAACTTACCCCGGCGAACAACAACAGGCAAAAACGATCTCCGGTAGCCGGCCTGTCTTCAAGGTATATTTCAAACACATCGATTCCGGAAACATATTCCTCGGCAACAAGTGGGACGCCGATGTGACCTGGCAACAGGCCCTCATAAACAACATCCGCGCAATGAAAACGGAATTGCGGCTTAATTGATTTTCCTTTTTTCTGCTGACATAGGATTGTCATCCGGGCGCTGCTACTTGGCAAGAAAATGGCCATGGCACAACCCCTGAAAGACCTCTATTGTCCTGCGTTCTTCGAATCCATTACCCCGGTATTGAAGCAAACCCTGCCTTCAATGGACGACAGGGACTTCATCTACAGCGTATTTGATCGCGAATGGCCGGATCTGGAGTTAAAGCAGCGTGTAAGGAAGATAACGGTTGCGTTAAAACACCACCTCCATCCGGAATTTCCAAAAGCCGCATCCCAGTTGCGCGAGCTTTCCCGGAACTTCGTAGGAAAAGGAATTTGGACTCAGAAATTTGAGATGACGTTCCTGCCGGAATTCGTTGGACTCTTCGGCGACGACCACCCGTCGGAATCCCTCGATGCACTGGAAGAAATAACCAAACTCGCAAGCGGGGAATTTGCAATTCGCAACTTTCTGCTGTTGTATCCTGAAGAAACGATCAGGAGGATGGAGATCTGGTCGAGGGACCGTGATCCCAACGTACGCCGCCTTGCAAGTGAGGGCTGTCGCCCGAGACTTCCCTGGGCAATAGGGGTACCGTGGCTCAAAAAACATCCGGAAAGATTGTTACCCATACTTGAAAACCTCCGTTCTGACCAGTCCGAATACGTCCGCCGAAGTGTTGCCAATAATCTCAATGACATCGCAAAGGACCATCCCGACCTTGTACTTGATATCGCGGAACGGTGGAGAAACGGAAATCCGCACACGAACCAGATCATACGCCATGGATGTCGAACTTTGCTAAAGAAGGGAAACATGAAAAGCCTTGCTCTCCACGGAATCGATCCGCGTAAGACGCTTCAGGTCCTTTCGATGAAGCTGTCCGCAAAGGAGGTAAAGCGTGGCGATGCGCTCGCATTTGTGCTCACGCTGAATAATCCGGAAAAAAAAACGGTGCGGTTCCGTCTCGATTACACGATCGACTACGTTACGGCTAGTGGCAAAACGTCGCGTCGCATCTTCTTTTTGAAGGAAGGTGAAGCTGGCTCAAACGAGACGATCGAAATTCGCTGGCGAAAACGTTTTGCTGACTACACTATCCGGAAGCAGTTTCCGGGACGCCATGCCATACGTGTAGTGTTGAATGGCAAAGAGATCGCGATACGTAATTTTGATGTGACAGAATAACATCGCGGTTATGTTGCCGAAATGAGCTATATTTTTTCGAAATTTTGAATGATATGGGGAGGGGATATGCTGATTTACCGCTGCATCATGGACACGTTCCGAAGTGGCTTGCCGAGAGAATGACCAGCCTCGGCGGCGCGATTATCGAATCGGTGGTGCAGGAGTTCGGCACGGGCGAGGTCTTGAAACGACTAAGTGATCCCCTCTGGTTCCAGGCCCTGGGTTGTGTGCTGGGCATGGACTGGCACTCATCAGGAATCACGACCTCCGTAATCGGTGCGCTAAAGCGGGCTATAAATCCCCGGTCTGCCGAACTCGGCATTTATATATGCGGTGGTCGTGGGAAACATTCACGAAAAACACCTAACGAACTGCTGGCTGTTGCCGAAAGAACAGGATTGGACGGAGATGACCTCGTACGCTCAAGCAAGCTGGTCGCAAAGGTTGACAATACTGCCGTTCAGGATGGCTTTCAACTTTATCTTCACAGCTTCATTTTAACCCGCCATGGAGAATGGGCAGTCGTGCAGCAAGGTCTGAATGATCAGACCGGAATGGCGCGACGATACCATTGGCACTCGTCCGAGTTCCGTGATTACCTCGAGGAACCGCATACAGGCGTGACAGGTGTCAATCAGGGATTGATACTGAATCTGACTCATACCGACGCGGTCAAAACACGCGATTCTATCCTGAACATCTCTCGCGAGTCGCCATCACGCATGTTACCCGAGATCAGACGGATTATGATGCCGAGACGTCACCATGTTACGGAAAGCGACGTAAACCTCAAACGCCTTGGCGCCGTCCTGACGCTGGCGCACGAGACGAACCCAGCCGACTTCGAGTCTCTGCTCCTGCTCGAGGGTCTCGGACCAAGGACACTGCAGTCGCTGACGCTTGTAAGCGAGGTCATCTACGGAACACCGTCCCGGTTTACAGATCCTGCCCGGTTCTCTTTTGCCCATGGCGGCAAGGATGGACATCCGTTTCCCGTACCGTTGAAAACATATGACGAGACCATCTCGTCGCTGAAAGCTTCCGTGGAGCGCGCGAAGCTTGGAAACAATGACCACAAAATCGCTATACGCCAGCTTTCGCAAATGTCTTTGGATCTCGAACGAAACTTTCGCCCTCGCCCCTTTCTCGAAGAGGTTATTGCCAGGGAAAAAGAACAGTCATATCAGTTTGGTGGCCGCACTGTTTTTGGAAATGCGCCTCCACCGCCCGCAGGCACGCAGCTTGCGTTATTCTAAATCGATGGGAACACCCTCCTTCAGCGCAAGAAAGGACGACGGCGTGAGATTGTTTTCCGCAAGTGCGGCGTGCAGGTCCTGAACCGGCTCGTGTTGCGCCTCATCGGCAAGGGGAAACGTTCCAAAATGTGACGCGATGCTTTTCCTGGCCTTCACGTCGATATGAATTTGCACGGCCTGATCCGGCGAACAATGAATCGGTGACATGAACCAACGGGGCATGTAGGCGCCAATGGGAATGATGGCAACGTCGACATGACATGCATTGCCGATGTCGTTGAATACGGCCTCATGATAACCCGTGTCGCCTGCAAAGTAAATATGCTGACGTGCGCTTTTGATAACATACCCGCACCACAGCGTACGGTCCCGGTCGAATCCCCCACGACCCGAAAAATGAACGGCTGGCACACACTGGAGGCGCATGTCACCGAGAAAATCATTCTCGGTCCACCAGTCGTTTTCGTGCACATTTTGAATCCCCTTCTTTTTCAGATATGCTGCGACCCCGAGTGGAACGATGAAGCGCGGGTCGAAGGCATTTTTCAACCTTATCACGGATGCAATGTCTAGGTGATCATAATGATTGTGACTGAGCAGTACGGCGTCGATCCGCGGAAGGTCTTCAAACCGTATTCCGGGTGGCCGCATTCGCCGCGGACCTGCCCACGAAAAAGGACTTGCACGTTCACTCCAGATCGGGTCGGTGAGGATATTAAAATCGTCTACCTGAATGAGGAAGGTGGAGTGATTGATAAACGTAATGCGCAATCGACGGCTGGTCCCGACTGGCTTCGGCCCCATTACCACGTCGCGATGGGCCACCCACTTTCCGCGTTTTCGGGTTAACATCCATTTCACAAGTGCCCTGAGGCCACTCGCCTGAATATCGGATGGGTTGATGAACTTCCGCCCGTTAAAATGACTTGAAACGGGACCAGCATGACCCGGAGCCGAGAGGCCAAACGCCACGCTTACCCACACGACAATAAAAGCTGAAAGGAAAATCAGGAATAGCATCCCAATGCCAAGAAACAAAAAAAGGAGCTCGATGGCTCCTTTTTCTACACACAATATTTGGTCTTATTGCACCAGCTTCGCGATCTCACTCATCGGTAGAAGATTCGCCCAACGCGTGATCTCCGCTTCAGAGCAATCATTGCCGTTGATAGTGATCAGAGTAGAATTTAAAGGGATTTGCAGCGAATAACTCGTCTTATTCGTTTCCGAGTCGATCGTACGCTGAAGCACCGATTTATATCCTTGTATCTTTATCACCTTCTGGCTCCCGTCACCGGAATTACCAATGAACGGTATGGAAAGGATGGCGTTGATAGAGGCGATCAGCGGTGAGTTAGTCATGATGTCAAGCGTAGCCGTCTTCTCGCCGGTTCCATAGTCCCTGTGAACGATTACTCCGGCGAGACCTGTATTCGCGGTCACATTATCATTTCCCGTAACCGCTGCCATGGCATCGAACTTCGCAGGGAGCGACTTCAGCAATTCTTTGCCAACCAGGATATCAATTTCATTTAGCATTTGTTGCATGGCGAAACGTGCATCCTCGAGATTTCCGCCCGCATAGGCGCTACGTGCATCGGCGAGACTCTTGTTGAAGTCCTGTCCAACAGACATAAGCGATGTTAAAAGCAATGTTGAGAATATAAGATATTTCATGATCGTTGCGATTTGATATTATTTTTCTCCAAGCATCTTTTTGATGCCGTCGATATCGAATGAATTGGCCGCGCTCGTAATTTCCTGTTCGCTGGCAAAATTCGTTCCTTCCCATACGATCAGTGAAGACTGGCCGAGGGGGACGCTGATTTTGTAACCAGACGAATCATCGTATTCGATAACTGCACGATGCCCCTTTATCTTGATCTGTTTCCAGTTTTGCTCTCCACCGGTTTGTTGCGCATAACCGTTGTTCGCGAGGTACATATTTACGGCCGACATCCAGGCGGAATTGTTGGCGATTGTGGTTCTCAGCTCCTTGTCGTCCGTCCGGTAGATACGCTGAATAGTCAATCCGGCCCATCCCCATCCCGTGGAGGTCACCTGATCCTCTTCCGCCTGACGGGGCAATCCGGATACACTTTCCGGCAGGGATGCCAGCACTTTATTACCAATTTCGAGTTCTACTCCCAGCATGGCCTGCTGAACAGCGTAACGGGCCTCGCCATAGTTCGACGATTTGAACGCAGCGTCTGCGTCAGAAAGGTTCTGCTTGACATCAGGAGGCGTGCTCACAAGTCCGCCGCCACCTTTGTTCGTTGGGCGACCCGATGAGTTTCCGGTAGTACCGCCGGATGATTCGGAGTCATTGTCAGTTTTTACACCAGTTTTTTCCTCCGCCTTTTTTTCAAGCGCCTTCTCGGCGGCCCTCTCCGCCTTTTGCTTCAGTTTACCCACGAGACCTTGTCCACTGGCGGAAAACGCCATCACCAATGCCGTCGTCGTGATGATCAGAATTTTACAGTTCATAAATAGATTAGGAGTTACTGTCGGTAAGATACGTATAATCTGCGGTTCGGTTTTCGGCAAATCCCCAACGTGATAATCTTTTTTTTGCCTGCGTCTATTGCGCCCGTTGGCTGCGCTGTTTCGTCGGTTTTTTGTTTTCAGTTTCAGGACGAAAACCCCTAAAAGAACTTTGTCGAAACGGAAAATATTGTCAATGACCCTCGTCGCGCTCCGCCATAAACAAAAAACTGTTGGCAATTCTGGATTTCTCTTCTTAAACTCGGTCTAAAAGATCCTGCAAATGAATTCGAGACGTCAATTTCTCCTCAAAAGCGCCGCAGGCCTGGCGGCGGTCGCTATTTCTCCCGTTTCTGCCGGCATATTCCCGCAGAAAAAGGAACGGTTAGGTGTTGCTCTGGTCGGGCTTGGTTACTACAGCACCGACTTGCTCGCACCCGCCCTTCAGCTCACCAAAAACTGCTATCTGGCTGGAATAGTAACGGGAACAACGGCGAAAGCTCACGCATGGAAAAAACGCCATAACATCCCTGACCGGAATATCTACAACTACGAAAACATGCATAAGGTCGCAGATAATCCGGATATCGACGTCCTCTACATCGTTCTTCCGCCTTCGATGCACGCGAAATACTCCATTATCGCGGCCAATGCGGGCAAACATGTCTGGTGTGAAAAGCCAATGGCAATGACTGTTACGGAATGTCAGTCAATGATCGACGCATGCAAAAAAAATCGCGTGAAGTTGTCGATCGGATACCGAATGCATCACGAACCGAATACACAACGGGTAATGCAATTTGCAAAGACGCTTCCATATGGTGCGATAACAGATGTGAAAGCAGAGGCGGGATACTTTGACCCGCGAAAGGATCACTGGAAACAGAAGAAGGCACTTGGCGGAGGCGCGATGTACGATATGGGCGTGTATCCGCTGAACGCAGTGCGATACAGCACCGGACTCGAACCGTTAGCGGTCACTGCAAAAGCATCGACGACTCGTCCTGAAATCTATACTGAAGTTGAAGAGACAATGGAATTCCGGCTTGAGTTTCCGAAAGGGATTACCGCTGAATGCGTAACGAGCTTTGGGCGCGGTATGAATGATCTGCGCATTAATTGCCGGAATGGTTGGTATGAGCTTTCACCTTTTCAGGCATATAGTGGCATCAAAGGGAAAACCAGTGACGGCAAGCTCTTCGATGCATCAATTCCAAATCAACAGGCGAGGCAAATGGACAATGATGCGCTGGCCATAATTGGCAACAAGGATGTGATCGTACCCGGCGAAGAAGGCCTTCGGGACATTCGTGTCGTGGAAGCTGTTTACAAATCCGTCGCAAGCAATTCGCGCGTACAAATCTGAGAGTAACCAGCACATCGCGAGCAATCCTGTAATCCAGCGCTAAAGAGAATTGGAGATTTGGCGAGAGTGTCATCGCCGGGTGCGCGATTGTGCACGCAACGAATTCGCATACCACAATGCACCGCTTAGTGAAATGGAGCAGAAGGTCAGTCGTTGACGCTGAATACCACGCTGATCCGGGAGAAAAAAACCGAATTCGTT